>JAJYCH010000379.1 GCA_021778575.1 Planctomycetota bacterium | reverse complement strand
TCGACAACGAACACGGCAACTGGCCGCTGGGGAACCAGCAGATGGCGGCCGCTTTGAAGTTCAAGAAATACGACTATCAGTTCGTTTTCGGCGATGGCGCCCACAACGGCAAGCAGGGCGGTTCGATCTTGCCCGACTCGCTCCGCTGGCTCTGGCGTGACGGCAAGTAAACGGGGCGGAAGGCGCTGGGTTCACGAACCACGAAGGGCCTCGTCGTGTCTCGCTAGCACGAGCGAGGCCCCTGGGTGGTTCGGCGTTTCGTTCGCTTTGACGGGCTTACTTCACATCGAGCAGTTCGATCTCGAAGATCAGCGCGTCATTCGGGCGAATCTTCCCTCCCGGACGGGGATTGGCACCATAAGCGAGTTCGGCGGGGATGTAGACCTCCCACTTGTCGCCGACCTTCATCTTCTGAAGGACCTCTGTCCAACCCTTGATGACTCCGCTCACCGGGAAGGTGGCCGGCTCGCCCCGCTTGTAGGAGCTGTCGAACTCGGTCCCGTCGATCAAGGTGCCCCGATAATTGGCGACGACCGAGTCGGACAGCTTGGGAGTCTTGCCCGTGCCCGACTTGAGAACCTTGTACTGGACTCCGCTAGGCAGCGGCGTCACGCCCGGCTTGGTCTTGTTGGCGGCCAGGAATGCCTGTCCAGCCTTGAGATTCGAGGCCGGGTCGCCCTGGGCGGCGGCCTGCTTGGCCATCATGATCTGGTTGAATGCCTTCTGCACCTCGGCGATCTGGGCGTCGGTCAAGGCGGGCTTGTCGCCGAGGGCGTCCTTGATTCCCTTGTAGATCAGCTCGGGACTGAGCGTGACTTCCTCGGACTTCATGTTCCGACCAATGCTGAGGCCGATCGCGTAGGCGAACTTCTCTTCCACCGTTTTCATCTCGGGCTCGCCTTTCGGCGTGGGGGCTTGCCCGATGGCGGTCGAGGAACCGATCGCCAGTCCGATCCCCATCAAGGCGAGCGTCGCGTACTTCATCGGATGTCCTTGCGTGGAGCCTAGTTTCGTCGTCAAAAAGGTCCGCGGGCGATTCCCGGCGGTCGGAAACATATTACACAATTTTGACGAACTGTCTCGACCCCAGTTCGCCGTCGTGAAATTTGACGCAATCGTTGTTCCATTCACAGTCCAAAAAAACGGCAAAATCGCCAGGGAGAAACAGGCTCGGTCGACGCTTTTGACGAGACATGGTATTGCGTTTGCCGTAAGATAGATTTGTTGGGTAAGAGAGAGAAGATTCAGGAGAGGTCGGATGCTCCGATCGGGACTCCGCTGACGGAGTGGGAACCGCTGTCGCACGCGTGAGAATTGGGGGACGTTCAGGGTTACAACTTCGGATACGTGTCATGAAAAAGGTTCGACGGAACCGTCAACACGCCAAGTTCGCCCGGCTTCGACGCCATCTGGAGATTACCGCCGACCTGCTTCGGCCCCGGAGAATCCGGACACGCTCGGCACGTTATGCCGCGGCGCTGGCTGAACAGCTTGGTCTGATCCAACGTCCGGGATGCTGTTCCTGGTGCCGACGAAGGCGCCGGCTCGAACGCCATCACTGGGATTACCAGGAACCGCTGAACGTCACCTTCCTCTGCGGTGACTGCCACGATATCGCCGACTCGATGAATAACCAGGCAATCACTGCCTAGCGGCCGGGCAAGGCCCGGTCGGACTTCGGTCCGCCGGGCCGCTCGTCGTCGGGCGAAGCCGGAATTTCCGCAACAGGGAGGGTGACGATAAACGTCGTCCCCACTCCCGGGATCGATTGCCACTTCAATTCGCCACCGGCTTGAGCCACGATCCGCGAGGCTCGGGACAGCCCGAGTCCCAGCCCTCGGCCGGCCTGTCGACCGCAGTAGAACGGGTCGAACAGGTGCGCCCCTTCGGTCGCGCTCATTCCTCGGCCACTGTCATGAATCGACCAGCGCAGGGCCCGTGTATCGCCACTGGCCTGGAACTGGACCACGCCGCCGGCCGGGGTCGCTTCGAGGGCATTCCGGGTGAGGATATCGGCGAGCTGGCGGAGCGATTCGGGGTCGGTCCAGACCCGGAGGCCCGGTTCTCGCGAATCGGCCACGATCCGAACGCCCCGGGTCTCGGCTTCCCCTTGCAAGTCGCGTAGACAGGCCCGGACCACTTCTTCGGGCTGGCAGGGGCGAGGTCGGGGCTCCGGGGTCCGGGCAACATACATCAGGTCGCGCAAGATCCGGGCCGCTCGCTGGGCCTGGGTGATGATCGCCCGGAGCGACCGGGTGGAATCGGGATCTTCTTCGAGCCGCCCGAGGAGCAATTGCGCCCGACCGACGATCACCGCCAGCGGGTTGTTCAGCTCGTGACCGGCACCGGCGGCGAATTCGGCGAGCGATTCGAAAACCCAGCGTCGGCGGGCGAGATCCTCGCGGCCGACGCGCCCTCGATGGGTCGAAACCACGTCGTCGAGCAAGTGCTGAAGTCGGAGTCGTTCCTCAACCTGCGCGGCCCAGCTTGCCCAGATATCCAGAGTCGGGTGGTTCGATTGCTGCTCAGTCGGATCAGCCACTTTCCAGAGGTGAATGGTGGCCAGTGGTTCGGCCGGGTCACCCAGGGAAAGCGTCGTCGAGGCGGGCCGGTCCAGTCCGGTCGAGTTCTCGGGATCGGGCATGCCGGCCCAGTCGACGCGGGCCGCCGCAACGCCTGGCTCGCCGCACCAGGCCAGGGCCGCCCGGTCGGCCCAGGCTTCCGGGCTTTCCGTCGCGGGGGCATCGGCAAAGGCGCGGAGGAATCGATCCTTCGCGGCTTGCTCCACCAGAAGCCGACCGTGAGCGAGACGGAGCCGCGCATTATCGCGGGTCAAACGCTCCTCGCGCGGCGAGGTGTCCGGATCGACGAACGGTCCGGGACAGCGGGCCTGAACCTCGGCCGTGAGAATCCGGACACGCGGCTCGATCGGTCCCATCTCGCGAAACAGTTCGGCCCCAGGAGCCCAGGGAGTCGTCGATGCCGTCGCATACGCCTGCTGGATCAGCGCGATCCGGGCCGGTTCGCGGGTGCAACCCCCCAGGTCGGCCTCAAGATCGGCGTGAAGCCAGGCCGCGTCGGTCGTGAGGGTGTCGCAACCCCATTTCAGAGCGAGACTTCGGCCCAGATTCGCGGCTTCGACGCCGAGCGTGCGGCGCTCGAATTCGCGACGTGACGCCGGGTCGGGTCGCTGGAACCAGGCGACGAGCAGGTCGGGCGAAACCGCCGCAAGCGCCCAGATTCCCAGGTTGTGAAGCAATCCCGCGCGGGCGATGGCGTCGGGGTCGGGGTCACCGGAGTCGCGTGCCAGCTTTCGGGCGGCGAAAGCGACCGCGACCGAATGGCGCCAGAGCCGGGTCAGCGACTCGCCAATCGCTCCGGTCGCGCTGGTTGATGGCCACCAGGCGTGCTGTTCGAGGAGCCTGAGCGGTTCCACGAACTGGCCACGCCGACGGGTCGCCGCGAGCGCCCAGGCCGGGTCGATGGTCGTCGACTGGGGAAGCTCGGCCGTTCGCTCAGGGACCAGGCTCTCGTCATCGAGCGCGATCGCCAGGACCTGTCGGGCCGAACCGGGGCGCATCGGGAGCACCTCCAGTCGCTCGATGGCGCGGCGGAGTTCGGCTGGGCCGAAGTCATTTCTGGTTGTAGCACGCACCGAGCCGGGCTCCTTCCCGTCGGCGACGACCCGAAGCGCAATTCTCAACCGGTCGGACCGGTCTCTATATCCAAGAGTCGGCAGACTCGGCGAATGAGTTCATCAATGTCGAGCGGCTTTGCCAGAAAATCGTCGGCACCGGACGTTTTCAGCTCCTCGATCTTGTCGTCCTCGATCAGCCCGGAGATACAGATGATCTTGATGTCGGCCATGGTCGGGTCGGCCCGGATCAACTCGCAGACGGCCTGACCGTTAATGTCGGGCAGCATGACGTCGAGAATGATCAGGTCGGGGTGGTACTCCTTGGCGAGCATCCCGGCACCGAAGCCATTGTTGACGTAGCGGGTCTCGAACCGCGAGTCGTTCACCAGAACATCGGTGATCAGGTCGACGACCGCCTGGTCGTCGTCGACGATCAGAACCCGACGGCGACCGCTTTCGAGGGCGTCGGTCGGAATACTGTTTTCCTTCATGAAGCGATAGAGCGCCTCGCGAGGAATCCGCCGGAACCGCGACCCGGGCACCCGAAAGCCCTTGAGCTGACCCGAGTCGAAACAACGGATAATGGTCTGCTGGCTCACCTTGCAGATCTTGGCGGCCTCACCGGTCGTGAACACGGTTTTCATGGTCGAGTACGCCTCATCCCCTCGTGTGAGCGCCTGGGCAATGCAACGCTCCTTGATGCCTCCCGGCGAGTCCCTATCCTTGGGGAATCCCTCGACGGTCGCCCATTGTTCTGCGGGACATGATCCAGGCGGAAATCGAGACCACGCGACGGGTGACCAAAACCACCCAGACACGCGAAACTCTCGCCCAGACGGCAAACTCTGTTAAATCTATCAAGTTTACCAGAATTGCCAACAGTCCCAATTATAGAATGCCTGCCTATCCTGTCAACCCGAATGCGGCACCCGTTTAACCACCCAGAGTGTCATCCTTTCGGAATCCCTTTAAAGATCCCAGGATCGCTGTCCGGCAAAGTCGATAGGCGACCGGAACTTCGCGATTCGAGTGACACTCGGGATGATTGGACGCGGTTTTTTCAGCCGTCGGTCAAGTCATAGAGGTCGCGAGGGGTGTCGTGGAGGATCTGATGGAGCAGTGGGGGGATCTCATCTTCCTCGAAGAATCGGGCGTCGAGCAGGCGCGCGAGCGCGGCGGCCATCGCCTTGCGGACGACCTGGAGCTTGCCGTAGCTCCACTCGGCGTAATAGGCGTCGCAGAGAAACCCGCCAACCTTCATCGCCGGGGCCACCTGGACGCGGAGACCGACGTTCTTCTCGATCAGCATCGGGAAGAAGTTGTGCCACCAGTACCCTGACGTATAGACGTTGGGGAACTGGCGGGCCAGGACCGCGACATCGTGGCTGAGGACGTCGGACGCCATCATCAGGTCGAACCGGGCGTTGCCGAAGTGGTGGAACGCTCGGGCCATCTCCGAGGTCCAGGTCTCCTGGAACCGGGGGATGCTCTTGCCGTCGCAGATGAAGTACTCGGCACCGACGGCGATCTGGAACGCCTTCTTGTGCTCGTGATGCCACTTCAGGACCGACCACGAGACCGACGCCGAGAGCCAGTCGACCTCGGTCTCCGAGATTTCCCAGTCGTCCGACGCCTGGTTGAGCACGAACTGGGTGTGGGCCTCGTCGGGCGGTCGGAAGCGGTGCTCGATTGGCAGGAACGTGTTGGTGAACTTGACCCGCCCAGTGACCGTCCGGTCGAGCCAGTCGAAGACCAGTCGTTCCAGTTGATCGGTGGTCGTCGGCCGTTCGCCGAGAACCTGTTCGAGCGCCTTGCGGCGCCG
>JAJYCH010000378.1 GCA_021778575.1 Planctomycetota bacterium | reverse complement strand
GGTTCGGTGGCCGAGCCCCTGCCAACCCCAGAATCTGCGGGTACACCCGAGCCATGATCGAATTCCTTCGGGTTTGTCTCCGCCAACCTCGCCCCTTGTACAATTTCCGGTTCGACGGACAATAATCTTCCAGAGACTCGTTCCAGAGCAGCCGGGAGATTGTCGGTCCATGCGGGTGTTGATCGTCGACGATGAGCCGAATATTCGCCGGACCCTGCGCGTGACGGTGGAGGCGCTCGGGCATCCGGTCGAGGAGGCGTCGAGCCGTCGCGAGGCGCTCCGGCAGGCCGAGGGGCAGGCGTTCGACGTGGCCCTGGTCGACCTTCGTCTTGGCGACGATTCGGGACTCGACCTTTTCGAGCCGCTGCTGGCCCAGTCTCCCCGGCTGGCCATCGTGGTCATCACCGCGCACGCCAGCATCGACATCGCGCTCGACGCCATGCGTCGCGGTGCGTTTGACTTCCTGCCCAAGCCGTTCACGCCGGGACAGGTCCGCGCGGTCCTCGAACGGGTCGCCAGGGTTCGCGGTCTACGCGACCGCGTGGCCGACCTTGAAGAACGGGTTCGTCTCGAAGTTCCCGAGGTCGAACTCGAAGGGCGCGACCCCGAGGTCTGCCGGGTCCTGGAGATGGCCCGGCGGGTCGCCCCGTTCGACGCCGCCGTGTTGCTTCGCGGCGAGAACGGGACCGGCAAAGGGGTCCTGGCCCGAGCCCTCCACGCCTGGAGCAAGCGCCCCGACGGCCCGTTCATCACCGTCAACTGCCCGAGCCTCAGCCCCGAACTTCTCGAAAGCGATCTCTTCGGCCACGCCCGGGGAGCCTTCACCGGCGCGATTCGTGACGCCGCCGGCAAGGTCGCCGCCGCCGAGGGCGGCACGCTCTTTCTCGACGAAATCGGCGACCTGCCGCTCTCGCTTCAGCCCAAATTATTGAGATTTCTTCAAGAACGCAAATATGAGCGAGTCGGCGAGACCAACACCCGATCGTCCGACGTCCGGCTCGTCGCCGCGACCAATCGCGACCTCGAAGCGATGGTCAAGTCGGGAGGGTTCCGCGAGGATCTGCTTTACCGGCTCAACGTCGTCGAGATGACGTTGCCACCGCTCCGAAAACGGGTCGATATCGCCGAGCTGGCCAACCACCTGCTGGCCTTCTTCGCCCGACAGGTGGGACGTCGCCTGACCGGCTTCACCCCCGAAGCCAGCCAGGCGCTGGCCCGCCACCCCTGGCCGGGGAACCTCCGCGAGTTACGCAACGCGATCGAACGAGCCGCAATCCTCGCCGAAGGCCCCGAGATCGGCCTGGCCGACCTCCCCGAGCGAATCCTACCCCACACCCCCGAGCCCGGCCCGGACCTCGAAATCGGCCGAAGCGTGAGCCTCGAAGCCCTCGAAGCCGAGCACATCCGCCGGATTCTGGCCAGCACCACCAGCCGAGAGGAAGCCGCGAAGATCCTCGGAATCGACCCAAGCACGCTTTACCGCAAGCGGAAGCAGTACGGGTTGTGATGGACCGATTATCACTTAAAAACAGCTATAGTCCTTGCGAATGAATCGTGTCCCTGGCCGCTTTATTGCGGCTGCCGCGATCCCGGCATCGGTGACGGCAGTTCCCTCAACAGACACCTGTTCGCATGATTTTAATCCGGCAAGATTGATGATCCCTTGATCGGTGATTCTGGTGCTCCCCAGGGATAGACTCGTCAGTTTGTTCAGTCCCGAGAGATGAACAAGGCCAGCATCGTCGATCTTGGTGCCGTTCAGCCTGAGGGATTGCAGTTCGGTCAGTCCCGAGATCTGGGCCAGGCCGGCGTCGGTGATCTGGGTGAAGGAAAGCTCAAGGGATTGCAGCTCGGTCAGTCCCGAGATCTGGGCCAGGCCAGCGTCAGTGATGTGCGTATCAACGAGGCTCAGGTGTCTCAGATTGGTCAACTCTCGCAGGTGGACCAACCCTTGATCGGTAATATTCGTCGTGCTCAGGTCGAGAGAGACCAGTCCAGGAATTTTTGCCAGGACTTCCAGACCTGCGTCAGAAATGTTGGCCCGGCTGAGATCCAGTGATTTCAGATACGACATTCCGCTGAGGAAATTCATGCCGGCATCGTTAATAACCGTGGATTGGAGAATAAGTTCCTCCAGACCTGTCAGGCCCGAAAGTTGGGCCAGACCGTCGTTGGTGATGCCCGAGCCTTGGATCATGAGCCACTTGAGCCGGGTCAGACCCAGGAGTTGGGTCAGGTTGGAGTCTGTAACATGCGATACGGCGAGATGTTCGAGCCCTTTCAGGTTTGGCAATTCTCGTAGCAAACTCACTTGTGTTGGATTGGACAAGTCGAGTTCGAGCTCGCGCAACCGGGTGAGACTTCGAAAATGTGCTATCATCGCGTCGGAATTCGCCCATTCTCCATCCACGCTGAGATATTCGAGGCCTTCAATCCGGGCGACCTGAGCCATCAGATCTTCGGGGATCGCAGGCCCAAAACGCGTTCCAAGCATGATCCCGTGGACCCGGTGAAAATAGTCGACACCGACCCAGTCGATCAGCCATTTCGGCGTGGAGAGCCGAGCTTTCGAAGGATCAAGCACAGTGTCTTTTTCCAAATCCCATTGCCAGTCGTAATAGACTCCACCTTCATTTTCGATAGCCGCGACAGCCTCGCGCTGGATGCGGGCACCTCGGACAACCCAGCCGAGACCTCCGCCGATCAGGAGGACCAGCACCATCAGGGTTCGCATGCTGATCCGGACGCGGAGTCGTTGCCACCAGCGTCGGTTCGCGGCTGCCTCGGTCATTGTGACCTCCTTTCGAGAATTCGACAGAGTCACTCGATCTTCGCTTGTGTGAAATGATACAAGAAAATCCCCGCCGCGACTGCCACGTTGAGCGAGTCGGCGCCCGGTTTCATCGGGATCGTCACCCGGCGATCGGCCAGGTCGAGCCATTCGGGGTCAAGCCCAAAGGCTTCGCTGCCCAGGATCAAGGCCAATCGATCGGGCGGAGGCACGCGGTCGAGCGGCTCGGCCCCGATATTGGCGTCGGCGGCGATGATTTCGAGGGCATGATCGGCTCGAAGTTTTTCGAGCGTGCCGAGCAGATCGGGCGGCTCATAGACGGGAATCTTGAACGCCGCGCCCATCGAGACGCGAATCACCCGGCGAAGCAGCGGGTCGGGGCAGCGGTCGCCGATCAGGATGGCGTCGACGCCAAACGCCTCGCCAATCCGGAGGATCGTCCCCAGGTTATCCGGCTTGTCGAGCATCGGGCAGACGACCAGGGTGACTTTGGACTTGCCGACTTGCAAGAATGTCGATAGATCTGGCCAGGCGACCCGTCGCCCGGAGGCCAGGACTCCTCGATGAAAGTTGTACCCGACCAGCGTTTCAATCGACGCATGAGGGATCACGTACATCGGCACATCAGCGGGAATCATCGACGCGTGATGCCCTTCATAACGATCCGTGACCAGAACCGAATCGGTCGGGAACCGGCTGGCCAGGAGACGATAAACCAGCTTTTCCCCCTCGACGACGAACCGGTCCGACCCTCGGGTCTCGTTGCTCGCCTTCAGCTGGCGATAGAAGATGAGGCGCGGGTCAGAGAGGTCGTCGATGGGGATGCGCGGCATTTATCGTCCCGCGTACTCGGAGAAGTTCGCGATGACCTGTTCCAGAATTCCGCCCTGATCACTCGCCATCCGATCGAGGATGGATAATGGCGTCGCGCAGGAGAGTCGAGCTGTTCCGAGCAGCTTTCGGTAGGCCAACAATGCGAACAGAAGTTGAGCAACGGCCGTCTTCGCGTCTCCTGGCACGCGATGATACCAGAGTTCCCATGCCCTGGCTTCGATTGCCTCGGATTCATCTGATTGGGCCAAGGATCTCTGGGCCATCGCCAGCGACTCACGCAATTCCAGCGTATTCGCCCCGAGAAGGTCGAGGACATCGCCGACACAAGGGATCAGCCAGTCGAAGACACGCCGTTCGGAAGGTGGAGTATCGAGAAAAACGATGAGCGGCATGGCAAAGCGAGCCCACTCGATCGCGTGAGCTTTTCGAGCATCGGCGATGGGTTGATCCAGCGTTGTCCCCATGAGACTGCCCCTCAAAACGAATCCGCTGGAACCACTTCGCCGCCATTCCTCGTCGAGATCGCCAGCCAGACCGCGGGATTGACGACGTTCTTGATGAAGGCAACATGTCCGTCGGCGAAGGCGACGTTCGCCCCTCCCGGGTGCAGGCTTCGCGCGGCTTTCCAGCCCGGGTTGTGGTAGACGATACAGTCGGGCGCGAACGAGTTCGGCGTCAGGTAATGATTATAGAGTGTGTTCAAATAGTTGCCATCGAACCACGCGGCTCCTTTATTCAACAACCAACCCTTGGCGGCCGAGGCACAGAGAGAATCCGTCAGCGGGCCGCTTGCGACGTGGGCCATGGCTCGACCCTTGGGCGACGGGATCGGCGTCGGCGAGGTCTGGGTGTACGACGGCCCGGCGATCCCGATCAGACTTTCGGAGACCGCCGCCGTGTTGCTGGAACCATCAATCAATTGCGCCAGGTTGATGCTCGGGCCGAGCAGGAAGGTGCCGTCGGCGTTGGTGGCGTCGCCGCCGTTTCCTCCCGACCCGGCGCAGAAAGCGTAGCTCACCGGCCCCGAGCCGACGATCGGCGCGGGGACGGCATCGCTGGGACAGAGAAACGACGCCACCTGCACCGCCATTGCCGTCAGGTTGGACGGGTACGGCGGCCAGAACAAGGAGCCGCTCGCCGGTTTCGAGCCAAGCGGGAAGTTCATGTTCAGCGCGTTGGCCAGGTTTGTCTGTTCGAGATACGGGGCCATCTGCGCGAGCGGCGACCAGCGGTATTGCGAGACCGAACTATCCGACAGGATTGGCCCGGTCGCGTAGAGGAACCCGACCGGGAACCCGCCGATGCTGGAGTGGTAATTCTGGAGCGCCAGGCCGATCTGCTTGAGGTTGTTCACGCAACTGGCCCGCCGGGCCGCCTCGCGAGCCGACTGCACGGCGGGCAACAACAGCGCGATCAGGACCGCGATGATTGCGATCACGACCAGAAGCTCGATCAGCGTGAACGCTCGACGTTCTCTCATTGGCCGGCCACTTTCTTGCCGTCATACGTAACGCGCCAGATGATGTTGCCACCATCATCGGTCACGAGCAACGAACCATCTTTCGCCACCGCCACACCGACCGGACGGCCCCAGACATTCCCCTCGGGCGTGACGAAACCGACGAGGAAATCCTCATATTCGCCGGTCGCCTTGCCGTCCTTCAAGGGAACGCGAATGACCTTGTAACCGGTTCGCCGGGCGCGGTTCCACGAGCCATGCTCAGAAGCAAAAATATCCCCCTTGAACTCGCTGGGGAACTGGTCGCCGGTGTAGAAAGTCAGGTCGAGCGATGCCGAGTGTGACTGAAGGATCACGTCGGGAACGATGACCTTATCCTT
>JAJYCH010000377.1 GCA_021778575.1 Planctomycetota bacterium | reverse complement strand
CAGAACCGCAATGATCGCGATCACGACCAGCAACTCGATCAGCGTGAAGGCCAATCGAGAACGACAAGAACATCGAGACATACAGACACGTCGTACCATGAACGCAGACCTTTCCGCCGGGCCGGGCGTGAGGGGATACTTCGACCCTCCGGCGCGTGGCTCGATGGCAGACGGTCTGCGAGCGGCCCGCCCGGATGCTTGTGGCCGAAGCATCGGAACAGAATCTCGACGGGCAGGTCTTCTGGCTTACGGCTCGTTCGGACCCCGGACGGCCTTCCCGCCTTGCGGCAGTGGCTTGAAAGTCCGGGAGCCTGGCCGAATACAGCGGCGGCCCCGCGACGGATTCACACCGTCTTCCCTATTATCCTCCGGCTCGCATGCGAGACGAAGGCACCTGTCGAGAAAAACAATTGAACCACGAGCCGACTCACGGCGTCAAGAGAGACCTGGCTCGAGGGCCATTCGTCACGCATTCAAGAAAGCGATTGCCCACCCGACCCTCCGGGCTACCGCTCGGCGAAAACGCGCCGATCATCCCATGAGCACCGGTTCACCGGGTGTCGGTTCGGCGTCGATGTACTCGTAGAAGACGTTCCGCTGGCGGGGGATATAGCCTGACTCGCGGATCGATCGTTTGATCTGTTCGAGGGTCAGGTAATAGACGGTCCCGGCCGAGGCGACGACGTTTTCCTCGATCATCAGGCTGCCCATGTCGTTGGCGCCGAAGTAGAGGGCAAGCTGGCCGATCTTTGGCCCTTGGGTGACCCAGGACGACTGGATATTGGGCACGTTGTCGAGATAAAGCCGCGAGACCGCCTGGGTCCGGAGGTATTCGAACGCCCCGGCCGCCGGAACGTGGGCCATGTCGGTGTGCTCGGGCTGGAAGGTCCAGGAAATGAAGGCGGTCAGGCCGCCGGTCTCGTCCTGAAGCTGGCGGACGCGCTCCATGTGCTCGATCCGCTCGGCCAGCGTTTCGATATGCCCATACATCATCGTGGCCGTCGAGATCCCACCCAGTTCGTGCCAGGCCCGATGGACGTCGAGCCAGCCGTCGGTCAGGACCTTCCCTCGGGTGATCTCCTTGCGGACCCGGTCGACCAGGATCTCGCCGCCGCCACCGGGTAAACTTCCCAGCCCAGCCTCCTTCAACTGACCGAGCACTTCCTTCAAGGTCATCTTGAACTTCTTGGCGAAGAAGTAGATCTCCGGCGGGCTGAACCCGTGGATGTTCACTTGCGGATAATGCGTCTTGATGTCGCGAAGCAGTTCGAGATACCAGTCGAACGGCAGTTCGGGGTTGAGCCCGCCCTGCATCAGGATCTGGTCGCCGCCCAGTTCGACGGTCTCGCGAATCTTGTCGAGCAGGACCGGACGATCGAGGACGTAAGCCTCGCTGTCGCCGACCTTTCGATAAAACGCGCAGAAGTCGCAGACCGCAGCGCAGACGTTCGTGTAATTGATGTTCCGGTCGATGTTATAGGTCCGGTACGGCTCGGGATGGAGCCGCTTGCAGACCGCGTCGGCGGCCTGGCCGAGTTCGAGAAGGTCGCCGTCCTTGAGCAAGGCGACTCCTTCTTCCGGCGTCAGTCGTTCGCCGTCAACGGCTTTGCGCAAGATCGCGGCGATGGTGGAAGACAAGTTCGACTCCTTCAGGGCAAAGACCCAGGTCGGCGGCCATGCCGGCGAACCGGCGCAGACCGGCCAGCTCGACCTCGCCGAGATCATAGGAAAGCACGCGGGTCAGATAGTCATAAGTTGAGTCAAAATCAAGCCCGAGCCGGGGACCGTGAATCCTCGCCAGTTCGTCGGCGTTGGCCAAACCATCAGCCCGGCAGAGGGCAAGCGTCTCGGGCAGGTCGCCGAGATCCACTCCCGCCCGGACGACCCAGAGCGCGAAGACAAACGGCAGGCCGGTCAACGACTTCCAGGCTTCGGCCAGGTCGACCGTCGCGTGAAACGGAGCCTCGGGAACTTTCATCGCCCGGTCGCCGATGACCAGAATCGCGTCCGCCGTGCTCTCCAGGGCCGAGACGCCCATCGGCAACGGCTCGATCCGATTCGGCTCGATCCCGAATTTCGCGTGGAGCCAGACCCGCGCGAGAGCCTGGCTCGTCCGCGACCCTTCGTCGAGCGCCAGTCGGTCGATCCGGTCGAACGGGACCCGGCTGAACAGTTTCACGCTCCGGACCGGACCATGAGCCGCGATCGCGAACCCCGGCAGGATCTCGTAGCCGCTCGACGCCCCTCGGAGATATTCGACCGACGGGATCAAAGCGATGTCGAGATCACCCGAGGCCAGCCGGGTTGCCAGGCGGCTGGGCAGATCCATCGAGAGTTCGATACCGAGGCCCCGCTCCGCCAGCCGGTAATAAAGCGGCTTGGCGTTCAGGTAACTCACGGCTCCCACGCGAATCGGACGCGCCATGGCATCCTCCTCGAAACCGGCGGGCCAACCCGTCCGGTGACAATTCCGAACGAAGTTTTCAGAAGCCATTGAAATTATAGTCGGATCGGCGACGAACTCAACGCCAAGGCCCTCGAATGAGTCGGGTGTCCCCAGATTTTCTGGTGGGGGCTCGGACCGGTTCGTCCTCTCTCCTCTGGAGTGCGAGAGCTTGCTCTCGCTTTGCTTCGTGGAGCTTGCTCCACGGTCCTCCTCCCAAAAAGTTGGCCAAGTCACTCGAGCTCGGAGCAAGCTCCGGTCGCCAGAGCGAGAGCAAGCTCTCGCACTCCAGATCATGGTTTCGTCGGAAGCCCGAGGGTCGGGTCGACCAGTGCCCCCAGAAAATCCGGGTACACCCGAATGATCCCGGCTGATCCTTGCGGCGGGTTCGTTCGGGTGGCATGATCGGACCCGAGGCACGGGGCTCTCGCCTCATTTCCCACTCTCCGACCCGGGCGATTGACTCATGACTGTTCCGTCGCAGGTTCCCTCGTATCAATTTCCCGATGGCTTCGTCTGGGGAGTGGCCACGGCCTCGGCGCAGATCGAGGGGGCGTCGACCGAGGACGGCAAGGGGGAGTCGGTCTGGGATCGGTTCGCGACCTTGCCGGACAAGATCAAGGAAGGAACCAACCCCAGCGTCGCCTGCGACCATTACCACCGGTTTGCCGCCGATTCGGATCTGATTCGTGACCTCAGCCTGGGGGCCTATCGGCTGTCGGTGGCCTGGCCGAGGGTCGTGCCCGACGGCGATGGGGCGATCAATCCGAAGGGGCTGGAGTTCTACGATCGGTTGATCGACGGGTTGCTCGACCGAGGCGTGACGCCGTGGGTAACCTTGTTCCACTGGGATTTGCCCCAGGCTCTCGAAGACAAGGGGGGCTGGACCTCGCGGGCGACGGTCGGGGCTTATGCCCGGTATGCCGAGATCGTGGTCAAGCGGTTGGGTGATCGCGTCAAGCACTGGTTCACGATGAACGAGATCCCCTGTTTCATCGGTTACGGCTATGGTTCGGGCTACTTCGCGCCGGGGCGTCGCGAATCGGCGAAGGTGGTCAACCAGGCGTACCACCACGCGATCCTGGCTCACGGCGAGGGTGTGGGCGTGGTCCGTGCGTTCGGCCAGCCCGGCTCTCAGGTCGGCCTGGTTCATAATCACTTGCCACCGCCGCCGATCCCGTTCATCGAGACCGCCGAAACCATCGCCGCCGCGAAGGTCGAGTACGAGCGGACCAACAGTCAGCTCATGGGGCCGATCTTTCAAGGGAAGTACGGCGACGTCTTCCTCAACGCGGCGGGAGCCGATGCGCCGGTCGTTCAGACCGGTGACCTCGAAATCATCAGCCGACCGACCGACTTCCTTGGCTTGAACATCTACGCCGGCGACTTCGTCCGGGCTCGACCGGACGGCTCGGCCGAGCTATTGCCGTTCCCCAAACAGTATCCGCATGGCGACTTGCCCTGGCTCCGGGTCACGCCCGAGGTCCTGTACTGGGGAATCCGCCTGGCTCAAGAAGTTTTCGGCGTCAAAGCGTTCCACATCACCGAGAACGGCGCGGCGTTCGACGACACGGTTACGGCGGACGGTGAGATCATCGATACCGATCGTCGCGAATACATCCGCAACCACCTGATCAGCGTCCACCGGGCAATCGCCGAGGGGTACGACGTCCGAGGGTATTTCCTCTGGACCTTGATGGACAACTGGGAATGGGCCGAGGGTTTCACCAAGCGGTTCGGGATCGTCCGGACCGACTATGAGACCCAGGCCCGGATTCCCAAGCTCAGCGCCCGCTGGTTCAGCGAGGTTGCCCGCCAGAATCGCGTCGTTTGAGCCGAAACCAGGCCCCGATCTGAAATCAAAACCATGAAAATCACCTTGATCCTCTTCGCTTTTCTGATCGGTATCAGCTCGGCATCCGCCGACGATTTTCCGACGTTCAAGACCCAGGAGATCGACCCGCGCGTCGGCGAGGTCTGTTACGCCCTGACGTCGGCCGACGTTGATGGGGACGGCAAGCCCGATCTCGTCGCCGTGGCGAACGACGCGGTGGTCTGGTATCGCAATCCCACCTGGACGAAGCAGGACGTGATTCGCGGCGGGACCGAGAAGGACAATGTTTGCCTCCAGGCTCGTGACGTCGACGGCGACGGACGGGTCGACTTCGCTCTGGGTGCCTCGTGGCAGCCGAGCAACACGAAGTCGGGCGGGACACTTCAACTGCTAACCCGGACCGGAGCCGCCGACGGGACCTGGCGGATCATCCCGCTCGGTTCGGAGCCGACCATTCACCGGATTCGCTTTGGCGACGTCCTGGGAACCGGCAAGCCGCAACTCGTCGTCGCACCGCTGCAAGGGCGGGAGACGAAGGGGCCAAACTGGGGGGAAGGGCAGGGGGTCCGGCTGATGGTCCGGTCGATCCCGACCGATCCCTTCGCGACGCCCTGGCCGACCGAGGTTGCCGACGACACGCTCCACACGGTCCACAACCTGCAACTGGTCGACCTCGACGGCGACGGTCGCGACGAGATCGTCGCGGCGGCCTGGGAAGGTGTTTTCGTCCTTCGACGCGATACCCAGGGAAAATGGTCGAAGACGAAGCTCGGGACGGGAAACCAGGAGTCGAAGCCGAACAAGGGGTCGAGCGAGGTCAAGGTCGGTCGGCTTCGCGAGGGGTCGCGGTATCTGGCGACGATCGAGCCCTGGCATGGCTTTCAGGTCGTCGTCTACACGCCGCCGAAGTCGGGCGAAGGGCTCTGGGACCGTCGGGTGATCGATGAACCGGTCAAGTGGGGCCACGCCGTCTGGTGCGCCGACCTGGATGGCGACGGCGACGAGGAAATTGTGATCGGCCAGCGCGACCCCAACGCGGCGGCCGGAACGACCCCAAAAGGGCCGGGCGTCTATGCTTACGACCCCAAACTCGGCTCGAACCCGCTGGCCTTCGAGCGTCACGTGATCGACGACGGCGGCGTGGCGGTCGAGGATCTGATCGCCGTGGACCTTGATGGCGACGGCCTACCCGAGGTCGTG
>JAJYCH010000376.1 GCA_021778575.1 Planctomycetota bacterium | reverse complement strand
TGGCTGGCCGAGGAATTTGGCTAACTGGCCACCGCGCTCCGGTCGGGAACCCTCGAGGAACTGGCCCTGGAAATGGCCGACGTCCTGGCCTGGCTGGTGACCCTGGCGAATATTCGAGGGATCGACCTCGAATCGGCCGTCTGGCGGAAATATGGCGAGGTCTGTCCCGGATGCCAATCGATTCCTTGCCGCTGCGACCCTGCCGAGAAACCCTGAACGTGACCACGACCTTTCAAGCACTAGGAAGCCGAGTCATGCGAGATCGAGAGCGAAAGGGTTCGCGAGTCGGGGCCCTCGGCCTGATCGTGGCGATCGTCGCCAGCCTGGGATCTTCGACCGTCCAGGCGGCCTCGCGGACCGTCGACGTCGAGAACGTCCGCGTTGGCTTTCAGGAGCGGTACAAGGTTGGAACCTGGACCCCGATCTGGATTCAGCTTCGCGGCGGTGTCGACGGTTTCACGGGCATCCTTCAGGTCATCACCGAGGATGAAGACGGCACCTCGACCGTGATGAGCCAGCCGGTTCAGGTCGCCCCGGGGGCCAGCCAGCGGGTCACCGCTTACGTCCGGCCGGGTTCGCTTGACCCGGACTTCGCGATGCTCCGCTTCATCGATCCGCAGAAGCAACGCAAGGCGGCTCCCGATGTGGTGATCGGTAATCTCCTGGGATCGAAACCCCCCGAACCACTTTCCGAGGATGATTACCAGGTGCTCACGCTTGGGCATCCGGCCGGCGTGACCGAGATTGCCAAGCTTCCCGGCTTCAATGCCGACAAGAACACCGCAGCCCAGGTTGGTAACCGGGCCCGCGAGGTCGTCGTCGCCAATCTGGCGACGATCGACGACCTGCTGCCCGGCCGCTGGTACGGCTTCGACGCCGTGGATGTCGTCGTCGTCGATACGAACGACAAGGAGATGCTCGCGACGATCTCGGGAAATCGCGGCGAGGCCCTGAAGCAATGGGTCCAACGCGGTGGTCACCTGGTGGTCGCGGTCTCGTCGAACTGGCAGGCGGTGAATGAAGGTTTACTCGGCTCGATGCTCCCGGTCAAGCTCAACGGGCAGGTCCAGGTGACCCCGTTCGACTCGCTTGAATCGTTCACCGGCGGAAGCCACCAGGTCGCCTTCGAGAACGCGCCGGCTCGAGCCGCGAAATTCGAGGAAATCGACGAGCGAGGCGGCAAGGTGATCGCCTCGACGCTCTCGACTCCGCTGGTCGTTCGGGGCTCCTACGGGTTCGGCCGGGTGACGGTGATCGGTCTCGACGTCGATGGCAAGCCGTTCTCGGCCTGGCCCGATCGCTCGCTGTTCTTTGTCAAGGCGCTCGACCTGAAGGCGTCGAGCCTCGCGGTCAACAACACAGCGCTGGCGCCGGGCCGGATCATGAACAGTGCGATGTCCGACCTGTCCACGCGAATCCGCCAGACTCTCGACCAGTTCCAGGGCGTGACGCTGATTCCGTTTGCCTGGGTCGCCGGGTTCATCGTGCTTTACATCCTGCTGATCGGTCCCGGCGATTACTTCTTCCTGAAGAAGGTCCTCAAGCGGATGGAACTGACCTGGATCACGTTCCCGACCATCGTCGTGACCATCAGCTTGCTCGCCTATTTCGCGGCGTACGCGGTCAAGGGGACCGACCTCCGGGTCAACAAGATCGACGTCATCGACATCGACCAGGAGACCAAGCTCGCCCGAGGGGTGAGCTGGGTGAACCTGTTCAGCCCGCAGAATCGCGATTACTCGGTCAAGGTGGTGCCGGTCGCGCCCAATATCGAGTTGCCGGCCGACGCCGCGACCGAGGTCACCAACCCGCCGGGGACCGAGGTCGTGATGAGCTGGTTCGCCGCTCCCGAAGGAGGGCTTCGGGGGATGAATTCGCGCGGCCAGGGGATGGGCTTCGGCAACAATAGCTACTACTACGCTCCGTTAGGCAAGGCCGAGGAACTGGAGAACGTCCGGATCGGGATCTGGAGCACCAAGGCGTTTCTGACCCGCTGGTTCGGTCCGGCCCCGGCGTCCTCGACAATCATCGAGTCCGACCTGCAACCGACGGGAAGCGACCGGCTGGCCGGGACGATCACGAACAAGCTGCCGGTTGCGCTCAAGAACACGGTCGTCGTCTACGGCAAGCAGATTTACTACAAGGTCGGCACGATCGAACCGGGTCAGACGTTCGACATCGAGAATTCGGGCGACCGCTCGCTCGACCGCTCGCTCGCCGAGCATCTCCGCGAGGAACTGACCAAGATTATTCCGGCGAATTACAATTATAATTACGCCCCGATCGTGACCAACGATTCGAATCAGTTGCGGGCCGACCTGGTTCGCGAGATTCTGTTCCACGAGAGCAACCCGTCAGGTCAGGAGACGATCGCCAGCCGGATGCACCACGATCTGGATCTTACCGGCCAACTGGCGCTCGGCCGGCCGATGATCGTTGCTCAGGTGGACCGGCCGGGCACCCAGCTCCTGGTGAACGGGTCGGGCAAGATCGCCAAGACCGAACAGACGACCTTGCTCCGGGTGATTCTGCCGCTCAAGAAAGAAAAGGCGGCCGAAGCGTCGAAGCCGAAGTGATCGACGGCTGGCCGGGATCTCGTGAAGGTGGGCTTGCCCACCACGGTTTTTCCTCCGGTGGGTCGTGCCCACTCATTCCAGACAGAATTCTTGCTAGGACCAGAGGGACGGCGGACCGATGATCGAGACGCATGACCTGACCAAGATGTATGGCGAGCTGTACGCCCTGAACCGGTTGAACCTCACCCTCAACCAGGGGGATGTTTACGGGTTCATCGGCCCCAACGGCGCCGGCAAGACGACCACGATGCGAATCCTGGCCACCTTGCTCAACCCGACCTGGGGAGAGGCCACCGTCTGCGGCTACTCGATCTATACCGGGGCCAAGGACATCCGCCGGGCGATCGGTTACATGCCCGACTTCTTCGGCGTCTACGACGACATGAAGGTGATCGAGTATCTCGAATTCTTCGCCGCCGCCTATCGGATCAAAGGTCCGGCGCGGAAGAAGATTTGCGAGGAAGTGCTCGAACTCGTCGACCTGACCTACAAGCGCGACGCACTCGTGACCAGCCTGTCGCGAGGGATGACCCAGCGGCTCGGTCTGGCTCGGGTCTTGCTGCACGACCCCCAGGTCTTGCTGCTCGATGAACCGGCGTCAGGGCTCGACCCCCGCGCCCGGATCGAGATCCGGGCGTTGCTGAAGGAATTGCGCTCGATGGGCAAGACGATCCTCGTCTCCAGCCATATCCTTCCCGAACTGGCCGACATCTGCAACAAGATCGGGATCATCGAACAAGGGGTCTTGCTCGTCAACGGCGCGGTGGTCGACGTGATGAAGCAGGTCCGGACCGACATCGTCCTGAACATCGGTGTCGCCGACCGGACGACCGACGCGGCCAACCTCCTGGAGAAGCAACCCGAGGTCGAGACCGTTCAGGACAAGAATGGCGTCCTGATCGTCAAGATGAACGAGGGAATCACCCAGTACAGCTTCCTGGTCCCCCGGCTTCTCGAACAGGGGTTCGACGTCACCCTGTTCAAGGAAGACGAGATCAACCTCGAAACCGCGTTCATGCATCTGACCAAGGGGATCACGAGCTGACCGCTCCGATCCGATCGACTCGACAACGAAAGAACAACGGCCGGCGACCCCGATCCATGGATCGAGTCGCCGGCCGTCGTTTCTGGTTGGATGGCAGACCGGAATCAGGCGGTGAACGATCCCAGCACGTTGATCGGGCCGTTGATTGCTCCGCCGACCGCGAAGTTCGTCGCGCCGCTGAAGTTGCCGTTGACCAGGACTCCGGCGAAATCCAGGTTCCGGCCGATGACGAACTTGCCCGTGCCGGTCAGGGCGAGATTGCCGTTGACGAAGAACCCTTCGCCCTGGTTGCCTGAGCCCTTCGCGATCTGGAAGACCGGCCCGAGGTCGCGGCCGACGCTGATCTGCGAACCCGACGACACGGTCACGCTGCCGCCAAATTCAGCCCAGTTGAGATCCTGTCCGACGGACAGACCGGTTGGAGTGCTGAAGGTCGCACTACTCAAAATGTCGAGCGTGCTCAAGGTCCCGCCGACGTTGATCGACCCGCCCGGCTGGATCGAGTCGAAGGCAATCCGGTTGACAGTGCCCGTGCCCGCGACGTTGATCGGGCCGGAGAGCACGGCGTCGCGATACCCTTCGATCGAGTTGATCAGACCGGAGGTGATGGTGATCGAGGCGATATTGAGGATGCCGTTACCATTCCCCAGGGCCGGATTGAAGAGATGCGCGGTGTGGGGACGGTGATTGGGAATGATCTGATTGATTTCGAGAAACGTGTTGGGCGACGTTCCCCTCGCGATCAGGTTCACCCGGCCGCCGGAGGCCGGCGTGGCCCGGATTGTCCCCTCCGTCACCGAAACGAAGAACCTCTGGCCGTTCGTTTCCGTGATCACGACAGCCTGACCACCGGCCGCGGTCTGAGAACGGATCGCCGTGGCCGACAGCAGAACACGGGTCTCAAGTGTCCCATCGAGCGTCGGCTGGAACGCTCGACGATCGACCCGACGGCTATCCTTATGTCCAAGCGCCATCCTTATAACCCTCCCGATCGTCCCGACTTTCCGAGGCTGGTAAACCCGTCGAGGGTCGGCCGCCTCTCAAATGGGGATGATCGCCTGACCGTTCCTCCGAAACTCATTTTCATGATCGGCGACCGGCGCGCCCGTCCGCCGCTGATTCACGCGGTTCACGGCCCGTTGCCTGACGGTCGCGCTGCTCGTATCGGTTTCTCGGGCTGGCGAGGTTGCATCGATCGCGCGGTTTGAGCGACAATCGGACCGCTTTTTCCTCCCGGCGCTCTCGCCCACCCATCGCCTGGAACTGATCTGTCCGACCCACCTCCGACCATTCGAGACCTCGACCCGATGCAAGCCCCCCTGCTCTCGCAAAAGTCGTCGCGGTTCACCGAGAGCGTGATTCGCGGAATGTCGATCGAGGCGGCCCGGCATGGAGCCGTCAATCTGGCTCAGGGGATGCCCGACTTTCCCGCCCCGAGCGTGATCAAGGCCGCCGCCTGTCGAGCGATCGAGGCCGACATCAACCAGTACGCCATCACCTGGGGTTCGGCCGAGATTCGCCAGGCCATTGCCGAGCATGCCGCGTGGCACCTCGGTCTCGAGATCGACCCCGATCGCGAGATTACCGTCACCTGCGGAAGCACCGAGGGGATGCTCGTCGCCTTGCTGAGCTTGATCAACCCCGGCGACGAGGTGATCCTCTCGCAGCCCTTCTACGAGAATTACTGGCCCGACTGCGTCCTCGCCGGCGCGACGCCTCGGTTCGTCCCCGTTCGCCCGCCCGGCTGGACCTTCGACCCGGACGAACTCGCCGCCGCGTTCAACGACAAGACCAAGGCCATCGTCCTCTGCAACCCCGACAACCCGACCGGCACCGTCTGCACCCGCGAGGAACTCGAACAGGTCG
>JAJYCH010000375.1 GCA_021778575.1 Planctomycetota bacterium | reverse complement strand
TCCTTCGACGATAGCGTCGTGCAGGTGGCGCGATGACACACCCATCGGTTCACGCTTGACGGTGATCTCGCAATAGGCCTGTCGGGTCGGTGATGACGCGATCGTATACGAACGATTCACACGCTTGCCATCGACCTGGATCGAGAGATTCAGATATTGCCCAGGTAAATAGTCGAAAGGCAAGCGTGG
This sequence comes from Planctomycetota bacterium, assembly GCA_021778575.1. Lineage (GTDB taxonomy): Bacteria > Planctomycetota > Planctomycetia > Isosphaerales > Isosphaeraceae > Tundrisphaera. Next base: position 5,303 of record JAJYCH010000375.1, on the reverse strand, counting down.
AGAGTCGGTCGCAACCAGGCGGAATGTTCGGACATCGGGGGTCTCTCGGAAGATCCGTGCGACCCGCAACTGGCCGGACCACGGCTTCGCGATAGGGGCGGACGCCGCTGCCGGCACGACGGCGGACTCACCCAGGAGGAGTTGCCGATAGGCCGATCGGAGGTGCCAGTAGTGGGTGGCAAACCGGTAGCCGAGCAGCAGGCCGACCACGATCCCGAAGGCGACGGGTCGCGAGATGTCCGCCTTGACGAGCATGTAAAAGTGAAGAACGCCGGCGATGGCAACCACGTAGGTCAGGCGATGGAGCTGCTTCCAACGCACACCCCCGATCCGCCGGATCATCCGATCCGTCGAAGTGACGGCCAGGGGGACCATCAGCCCGAGGCCGAGCGTCCCGACCATCAGGTATTTACGCTTGAAGATCTCGGAGAAAGTATCACCGACCCTGGCACCCCGGTCGAACCCGAAGAAGATCAGGAAATGCGCCGCCGCATAATAGAACGCGCAGAGCCCCAACATCCGGCGGAACTGGCCCAGCCAGTTCTGGCGTGAGATCTTTCCCAGCGGAGTGACCAGGAGCGTCAGACAAAGAAAGATCAGCGAGAGGATGCCTGTCGTCCGGATCGCGAAATTGACCGGATTCGCTCCGAGCTGACCCCGGAAGGCGTCCCAGGTCAGGAGGATCGCCGGCACGGCGCAGTTCAGCATGACCGTGATCTTGGCGAATCGGCTGACCTTCATCGTCGAGGGACCCTCAGAAGTTGGCTCGCAGATCCATGCCCTTGTAAAGATAGGCCACCTGCGCGGCGTATCCATTAAACATTAACGTTGGCCGACGTCCCGATTCGCCGATCCGTTGCTCGGTTGCCTGACTCCATCTCGGGTGATCAACTTGCGGGTTGACGTTCGAGTAGAAGCCATATTCGCTCGGCGCGCTCAGGTTCCAGGTCGTCGGGGGACGCTTGGAGACCAGGCTGATCTTCACGATCGACTTGATCCCTTTGAACCCGTACTTCCAGGGGACCACAAGCCGGAGCGGGGCACCGTTTTGCCCGGGTAGCTCTCGACCATAGAGGCCGACCGCGAGAAGGGTCAGCGGATGCATGGCCTCGTCGATCCTCAATCCCTCCACATAGGGCCAATGGAGGACCTGAGTCTTCTGTCCGGGCATTCGGGACGGATCAACGAGAGTCTCGAAAGCCACATACCCGGCGCTTCCCATCGGCTCGACTCGCTCGAGTAGCTTGGCCAGCGGAAAGCCCGACCAGGGGATGACCATCGACCATCCCTCGACGCAACGCATTCGATTGACCCGCTCTTCGAGCGGAAACGCTTTGATCAGCTCGTCGATATCAAAGACCTTGGGCTTGTGCACGCGTCCTTCGACCGCAATCTGCCAGGGCTTTGCCACGAACCCGACGGCGGCGGCGGCCACGCCTTCCTTGTCCGTGGTGAATTCGTAGAAGTTGTTGTAGCCGCTGACACTGCTCAGAGGGGTCATCGGCTCGTCGACCGAGAAGCCGGTATCGAGACCACTCCCACCCTTCGTCGTTTTCCCCAACCCTTCGAGGATGGGTGTCTGCACCTTGGCAAATCCCGTTCGATTCAGCCGTCGATACACATACCCGGTCGTCAACAGGCTCGCGGCTGCGAGCCCAGCGTTCATAAAATTGCGTCGGTTCAGATACGCCGAGAGCGGTGTGATTTCGCTCGAAGGGATGGGATCAACGGGTTCCATTACAAGCTTCTCTCCCATCGGCTCTGACCGGTAAAGAATGAAGGTATTCTCAATCCTGTTGCGCTGAGAAGCCACTGATAGAGTTAGGAGATCTGCCGGTCGAATCCAATCCATGACAATTGAGGAAGTCGTGGGGAGCATCGAGCCTCCCCACTTCACAATGGCCGAATCTCAACCTTCGTGCTCACTTCGGCATGGATTCCATCTTGCCCTTCTCCATCATCCCGCCGTCCGTCTTGCCCTTCTCCATCATCCCGCCGTCCGTCTTGCCCTTCTCCATGGAGCCGCCCATCTCGCCTTTCGGCGGAGCCGGCGGCTCGCTGGAATCGCATCCAACGGTGAAAAGTCCCAGGGTGCAGATCATCAACGCAAACTTCATCGAACGTGACATAAGTCAATTCTCCTTCGTTTTGCAAGGTGCGTAGGGACCTGGTCCGACGCGAGACGCGTCAGAGAAATCCAAGTCTGGTTGATTCAAACCTCGGTTGTGAGCCTGGTTGATCAGGACCTGTAGTCGGGAATCAGCCTCCCGAGCAAACTACGGGCACTCTCTTCGAATCTCGTGACATCTTCGAAGGCTCGAGCGATCAGCATAGCTCCTTCGAGCGAGGAAACGAGCAACCTCGCCTCCTCCCTCGCACTCCCCGAGAACGTGAGGACACCCGATGCCAACCCAGTTTCCAGAACCTGCGACAACCACGCTTCGTGATCTTCGAAGGATCGTCTGAGGTCTTCAACGATCGGCGGATCGAGGGTCGCCAAATCGGCGGCGAGCATGCCGCACAGGCACATTCGATTTCCAACCTCGAGGGTGGTCCTGAAGACGGAGACGTATCGATTCAGCTTCTGCCTGGGATCGGCCTCCTCGAGATCAATCTCCGCCAGGGCCGCTCGGACCTGTTCGCGTTGCCGGACAATGAGTGCCCGGCACAGTTCGGCTTTCGTTGGAAAGTAATAGTGAATGCTCGCGGTCTTGATCCCCACTCGTTCCGCAACGTCGCGAAAGCTAAAGGCGTTGAACCCGCGCGTCTGCACGAATTCTTGCGCGACATTGAGCACGAAATCACGGGTCTCGAAAGTTGTCATGAAATAAGCTTACCTACCAACAGGTAGACGGTCAATATCTACCTGCCGACAGGTAGACTGTCAAGAGGCGACTCGGCTTTATTCTTGAAGGCGGGTCACCCCGAAAATCAGGAGACAATCTCTCAACGCGTTGTCGGCGGGTGTGTGGGTTTGACAGCCCCAGCGGATTCCGTAGACGAGGTTGCTCGCCACGGGACGTAGGCCGACTGATGGACGGATGCGGTGCGTTTGTCCGGGACGAAAACGGCCAGATGGAGATTCTCCCGCTTCCAAGTCGGCTCGATCGTGAACGAAAACTGTTGCGTTTTCGGTGCCTTGCCTTCGAGCTCGATGAACTGGTATTGAATTTGACGAGCTGGGAATCGAGCCACCAGCGACTTGCCCCTGTTCTCACCCGAGGGGATCTCGGGACGACACGATCCTCGGTGAGGACCGCACAGAGCAGGAGCGGCGTCTTCTCGGCTGCCGGAGACCGGCTAGTGACCTTGATCTCGGCCATGCCCGAGAGTCCGCCGGCCTTCAGATTGAGGGCGACATCGAGAGCAACGGAGGGTTTCCGCGCCCGAGCCGACTTGATGGCCTCGGTTGCAGAGGTGGGATCGTGACCTGAGTCAATGCGCGCTCTTCCGGGAAGACGCGGGAAAATAGATATATACATCCTCACGCCTTTAACCGTCTATCCGAGCTTGAGAGGGGTCTCGTCACGGACCGGCCTTGCGGGGCTCTCTTCTCCGCCGGGGTTCTGGGTCAAGAGATCTCCGGGAACCAGCCTGGGAAAAACCCCCGGTTCGATGGAGATCGCGTCCACCATCACTTGCTCGGGACCGATGGCACCTCGCACGGTCGCCGCGATCCGTTCCTTGTCTTCCTGGTGGGAAACGGCCCCCTGCATATAAATCTTGTCGTCGCGGACGACGACTTTCACGCGACCATCAGGCAGGCCGATCAGTCGCTTCAACGAATCCGCCGCGGCGAAGGCGAGATCGGCCTCATGGGCACACCAGCGGCCCGGCCGGACCTTGATCTCGTCGATCACGGCCCGGACTCCATCGACCCGGAGCGCAGCCTCCTCGGCCAGCCGTCGCTGGGTCACTCCGAGCGCCTGCCCGCTCAAGAAGATCAGGCCATGATCGGCCGTGATACCGATCACGTCCGAATTCATCGAATGCTCATGCTTCAGTTCCTCGCGAACTTCCGCCTGGAGCTGCTTGTTGCTCTTGAGGGTCTCCATTCTCTGGGTCTCCTTGGGCGATCATTTGCGGGACAGACAACCGTCTCACGAGGCGAAAGGGACCGTGTCAGTTGAGAGAACCTTGGCTTGTGCCGGAGGTGCTACACCGGGAACCGGACCTCAACCTGGTTGGAGACGGACCGGACACAGGGAACCCGGCGTGCCAGTTCTTCGGCCGCAAGACGGCACGAGAGTCTGTCGACATGGCCGATGAGCGTCGCAACGCCATCATGGACCGCGACGGTGACGTCCCCGGGGTCGATCCCAGGCACGAACCGCATCTCGGACTGAATTTCCCGTTTGATCTTCCGGTCGAGCAGCTCCACGTACATCTCACGACCCTCCCGATAAAGTTGAAAAGAGAGAAAGGTCCACGGCCAAGCGTGGCCTGATTCTTGAAAATTCCGGCATCGGCCCATTCGCGGTCGTCTCCAACGGCCGGGCTCGGGGCCGGAGACCTGCTGAGCTTCTCTCGAAAGGCTTCCACCTGATTCAGGTCTTCGTACCCGAGCCAAACCTTGGATCAGTGATTGCCATTGATCGGAATCCAGGACCCCATTTCTTCATCCGCGGAGGCCGAGACGATCGACCGGTCGAAGCAGAGTTCCTCGCGAAAAATCGCGACGTCCTGCGGAGCCTCGATGCCGATCCGGACATATCGGCCCCGGATGCTCTCCACGGTAATCCGGATGTTGTCACCGATGACGATCGACTCGTTCGACTTCCGACTCAGGATCAGCATGGAACTCTTGCTCCTGGTTGAAATTCAATGGGATTGCTGGGCGATCCGTGGCTCGACGAGAGTCGCGGCGCAATAGCTCCCCATGGCATCAATGATTGCCGATCCGTCGCGGGGTGTCAGAAAATCGAGCCGTTCAAGGACGGCCGGAACCGGGCGCGGCGTGATCCCCGAGCGAAACCGACGCTCGGCGTCCTCACGGTTCAAGTCTCTTGTGACGTCGAACACCGGGAACACGATGCCACCTCCAGGTCCGGGGGCGAAGTACGCCACCATGGCCTCGGGTGCGGCAACCGTTACCGCGGGTCGTTCATTCCGGGATGCCGAGGCATCCCGACCGTCCAATCGACGGACGAAGAAGGCAGGGCGCAAAAAACAAGCCCCGACCATGCGATCAATACGCACAGCGGGGCCACCCTAGCCAGTGTTGATTGCCCTTCTTGAGCAACAACAACTTGATATTACCAGGACCTTGTCACGTGTCAAGTTGCCGGATCGAGAATATTCTT
>JAJYCH010000374.1 GCA_021778575.1 Planctomycetota bacterium | reverse complement strand
CTCCTGAAATCGCTGATCGACTATCTTAACGCGCAGGTGTCGGACGAGGCTACCTTGTGGGGAAGTCCGGAGTTGTCATAAAATCACACCCTTGATCCAAATTGAGCCATTGATGATTCCGTCCGGGAGGCCCTCGGTGTCCGTCAGCGCAGCCGAACAACTCGAGATCCTCCGCCGAGGCGTCGATTCGATCGTCCCCGAGGCCGACTTCGCCCGAAAGCTGGAACAGTCTGTTGCCAAAGGGGTTCCGCTCCGGGTCAAGTATGGTATCGACCCCACCGGGATCGACGTTCACCTGGGCCACACGGTTCCGCTCCGCAAGCTCCGCCAGTTTCAGGATCTCGGCCACACGGCCGTCATCATCATCGGCAACTACACGGCGCTGGTGGGCGATCCCTCGGGTCGCGACGAGGCGCGGGTCGCCCTGACCGAGGAACAGGTGGCCGCCAACGCTCGCGATTACCTGACCCAGGTCGGCAAGATCATCGATCTCGACCGTGCCGAGGTCCATCACAACGGCGATTGGTTCGCGAAGTGGTCGTTCCTCGACGTCCTCGACCTGACCCGGAAGATGACCCTCGGCCAGATCTCGGCCCGCGACGATTTCGCCAAGCGAATCAGCGAGAAGAAGCCGGTCTATCTTCACGAATGCCTCTACCCGCTGATGCAAGGTTGGGACTCCGTCGAGATCCGGTCCGATGTCGAGCTGGGCGGGACCGAGCAGCTTTTCAGTCTTCTCGTGGCCCGCGATCTCCAGCAAGGGCAGGGGCAGGCGGGACAGGTGGCGATCACGATGCCGATCCTGGTGGGGACCGACGGCGTCCGCAAGATGGGCAAGAGCCTGAGCAACTATATCGGAGTGAACGAGCCGGCCGACACCCAGTTCGGCAAGGTGATGAGTCTGCCCGACGCGCCGATGCGGCAGTATTTTACGCTGCTGACGAATCTGCCGCTCGGCGAAGTTGACCGTCTCTTGAGCCCCGAAGTGAATCCACGAGACGCGAAGGAAGTGCTCGGCAAGGCGGTGGTCGCCCAATACCACGGGCTCGAAGCCGCCGATGGCGCCGCCGAGACGTTCCGGAACCGGGCCAAGGGATTGGAGCAGGAGATCAAGTCGGCAACCGTGCTCAAAAGCCAGCTCGATCCCGACCAGAAGATCCTCCCTGGTGTGCTGTTGAAGAACCTGGCGCTTGCCAGCAGCACCTCCGAAGGGAACCGCCTGGTTGAGCAGGGAGCGGTCAAGGTCGGCTCGGATCGAACTCCCTTGCCGCGCGACCGACAGGCAAAGCTCGAAGTCACGACCGGTTTGTTGATCACGGTCGGTTCCGGAAACAAGGCAAGAACGGTGAAGATCGAAGTCGACGAGGAAGGTTGAGTTCTCCATGGCCGCGCATCAATTCGGAATCGTCGGTTGCGGGATGATCGCCGAGTTTCATGCTCGGGCGATCGCGGAAATCCCCGATGCGAGACTGGTCGCGGCGTTCAGTCGATCTCCGGAAAACGGCGCGAAGATCGCCGGTTTGAGCACCGGCGAATGTGTCGTTTACGATGATCTCGACCGGATGCTCGGGCACCCAGGGCTCGACGTCGTTTGCATTTGCACTCCGAGCGGAGCGCATCTCGAACCGGCCTTGAAAGCCGCTCGGGCCGGCAAGCATCTGGTGGTCGAGAAACCACTGGAAATCACCGTGGCCCGGTGCGACGCCATCATCAAGGCGTGTGACCTGGCCGGGGTCCGGCTTTGCTCGATCTTTCCATCGCGGTTCTCGCCGGCCAACATGGCGTTGAAGGCGGCGATCGAATCGGGCCGGTTCGGTCGGTTGACGCTGGGTGATACTCACGTGAAGTGGTGGCGAACCCAGGAATATTATGACTCGGGCAAGTGGCGAGGAACCTGGGAACTCGACGGCGGCGGCGCTCTGATGAACCAGGCGATCCATAACGTCGACCTGCTTCAGTGGCTCATGGGGCCGGTCGAGTCGGTTCAGGCGCTGACCGGACTTCTGGTGCATGAGCGGATCGAGGTCGAGGACACGGCGGTCGCCGCCGTCCGGTTCGCCAGCGGCGCGCTCGGCGTGATCGAGGCGGCGACGAGCGCTTTTCCCGGTCTGCTCAAGCGGACCGAGATTCATGGCGAGAACGGTTCGGCGCGGGTCGAGCAAGACGACGTGACGCTCTGGACGTTCCGCGACGAACAGCCGGGCGACTCGGCGCTACAGGCTCCGAAAAGTCTCGCGACTGGGGGCTCGGCCGACCCTCGGGCGATCAGTCACGCCGGCCATCGCGACCAGCTCGGCGACTTTCTCCGCGCCATCGACACCCAGACCGCCGCGCTCGTCGATGGTCGTGAAGGTCGGAAATCGGTCGAGATCATCCGCGCGATCTACCGGTCGAGCCGGACCGGCCAACGGGTCGTCTTGCCGCTTGAGACCGAGGATTGAGCCGGCTCGGCTCAACCCGGCAGCCGGTTCCGGTCCGAGCTGACCTGCCAGATCATCCGGATCAGCAACAGGGCATCGATTCTGATCCGGTCAAGGTCTTCGATAAATCCGTCCGACTCGGTCAGTTCGGGTAAATCCTCGCGGAGCGATTCGCAGGTGTGGATGATCACATGGGCTGGCGTCAAGACGCTGGACGCCAGCGCTTCGAGGTCGATGGGCTGGTCGGGCTCGGTCCGGTTGAGCAAGATCCCGTCGATGGTCCGGCGAATTTCGTGGGCCAGCGCTCCGATCGCGTTGAGGCTTTCGACCTGGTCGCCACGGCCCAGAGCCGGGGCGTCCTCGGTGAGAAGCTCGGAGTAGCCGATGATCCGGACGATCGGGCCGATCAGGTCGTGGCGAAGCTGGCCGGGTTGAATTCGGCTTTGGGCTCGCGAGCCAACCTCCTCGGCAGGTTGTTCGGAACGAGAGCCGGGGCTGTTCACGCTTCCGAGAATCGCTTCGATCTTTGCCAGAAGCCGGGCGAAGTCGATTGGCTTCATGTCGTAATCGTCGCAGCCGGCCTCGAAGGCTCGCTCGCGATCACCGGCCATCGCGTGGGCCGTCAGGGCGATGATCGGGATTGACTGGGTGATCGGGTCGGCCTTGAGCTGGCGAGTGGCCTGCCAGCCATCGATTCCCGGAAGGCTCAGGTCCATCAGGATCAGGTCGGGTGAATCGGTCCGGGCCGCGTCGATCCCCTGCGGACCGTCGGTCGCGATCGAGACGATGAACCCTTTGCGGCGAAGTCGTCGCGAGAGCATGTCTCGATTCATCTCGTTGTCTTCGACCAGCAAGATCCTGGGCATGGCGAGGCGGGTTCCACGTCAAGTCGGGTGCGACGTCGGCGCGATCAGGTTGCCGATGGTTGATGCGAGACGATGGCGAACCCGCTCAGGGGACGCCCCGTCCGGAGGTTTTCGAGATCGTCGGGGAGCCGGATCGTGAAGGTCGATCCTCGTCCCGGCCAGCTCTCGACGGTGATCTCACCTCCCATCATCTCACAAAAGCGGCGGGTGATCGTCAGTCCAAGACCGGTCCCGCCATATTTTCGGGTGGTCGTGGCATCAGCCTGGACAAACGGTCGGAACAGGCGGGAAAGTTCCTCGGGGGTCATGCCGATCCCATCGTCGCTGACCGACAGAACGATCCGCTCGATTCCGTCGGGGTCGAATTCGCGGGCGGCGCGGAGAGTGATCGACCCGTGCTCAGTGAATTTGACGGCATTGCTGAGCAGGTTCAAGAGAGCCTGGCGGACCTTGGTCAGGTCGGCTCGCATGACGCCCAGGTCGTCGACGATTTCGAGGTGGAGCGTGTTGCCGCGCGGTAACGCCAGGGGCTCGATGGTCGCCAGCGTGTTACGGACCAGCTCGGCGACATCGAAGACTTCGAGATAAAGTTCCATCTTGCCGGCCTCGATCTTCGAGAGGTCGAGAACATCGTTGATCAGTCCGAGCAGATGCTTGCCGGCGGAATGAATTCGTTCCAGATCGGGGACGAAGTTGGACAGACCTTGCTCGCTCGCTTCTTCTTCGAGCATCTCGCTGTAGCCGATGATGGCGTTCAAAGGGGTCCGGAGTTCGTGGCTCATGTTGGCCAGGAAGGAACTCTTGGCGCGATTGGCGACCTCGGCGGCTTCCTTGGCGGCTCGAAGTTCGGCCTCGGCCCGCTTCGATTCGGTGATGTCGCGGGCCACCTTGGTGTAGCCGAGCAAGGCGCCCGACTCGTCGCGAACGGCCGTGACCATCCCGCTGGCGAAGAACCGGGTTCCGTCCTGGCGGAGATGCCAGCGTTCCTCGTCGGCCCGGCCGGTTGCCTCGGCTCGGAGCAGTTCCAGACGCGGGACATCGGCCGAGGCATCCTCGGGAGTGAACAAGAGCGCGGCGTCCTGGCCGAGGATGGCCGACTCGCTGTAGCCGAAGAGACGCTCGGCCCCGCTATTCCAGCTGGACACGCAACCCTGGAGGTCGATCGCGAAGATGGCGTAGTCTCGGACGCTTTCGATCATCAGTCGGAGCCGTTCTTCGCTGTCGCGGAGTCGTTCGATGTCACGTCTCGGACCGGTGATGTCGGTCATCACGCCGACGAAGTGGGTCACGTGCCCGTCGGGACCTTCGACCGGAGTGATCGTCAGGGCATCCCAGAAGGTCGATCCGTCCTTGCGATAAGAGAGCATGACGACCTGGGCTCCGCGCCGCTCGCGAAAGCCGGCCATCAGTTCGTCAATGGCCACGGGGTCGGTCTCGGGACCTCGGAGAAACTCGATATTCCGGCCCGACGCCTCGGTCTGCGAGTAGCCCGTGAGCCGCTCGAACGCGGCGTTCACGTAAGTGATCGGCTCGTCGGCCCGACCGGGGTCGGTGATGAAGATTCCTTGCGAGATCGCCTTCAAGGCCCGATCACGCAGTCTCATCTCGGTCTCGGCCCGACGTTTGGGGGCGACGTCCACGAAGGTGACGACCGCGCCGAGCGTCTCGCCGTCGCGACGGATCGGGTGGGCCCGGTATTCGACGGGAATCGCCGTCCCGTCGGCTCGCCAGAACGTGTCTTCCTCGCCCAGGGTTCCCTCACCCGAGTGGAACGTCCGGAAGATCGGGCACTGATCGACGTCGTAGTCATGACCCTCGACGTGCGAATGGTGGATCAGATCATGCATGTTCCGGCCGAGAACCTGGTCGGCACTCTCGAACCCCAGAAGGTCGAGCGCGGCGGGATTGCAAAACGTGCATTTTCCCAGGACATCGACCCCATAAACGCCTTCGCCGGCCGAGTCGAGCAGAAGTCTTACCCGGGCTTCGCTCTCGCGGAGGGTCCGATCAGCGCGCGACCGCTCGGCCAGGTAGCGTCGGACTCCGACGTACATCGAACCGATCAGGATCAAGGCCAGAGTGGACGCGATGGAGAAGGTGATGAAGGCGCGGAAGATCCCCGATCGTCGTTCGTTGACCCGTCGCTCCCAGTGGCGTTCCTCGGCTTCCTCGAAATCATCGGTGAGCCGGTAAAGCTGGCCGAGGTGGCGGCGAACCG
>JAJYCH010000373.1 GCA_021778575.1 Planctomycetota bacterium | reverse complement strand
CCGATCTTGAACTCGAACAGGATCGCCAGCCGTCCGAGAAGATCGCGAGTCTCGGGATAATCTCCCAGGAAAAGGCCGCCCAAGCCCCCGGTCATTCCCGGAGCCGAGAGCAGGACGAGCGAGCCGATCGCGTAAGGGGTGCCGACGATCAGGAGCGCCGGGATCGCTCCCGGATGACGACCGGTCGTCGCCAGTCGAGCAGCCACGAAGAGAAGATAGAGGAAGGCAGCGAACGCCGCCGAGGTCTGGCTCAACTGAAGCGTCTGGCCCCAGTTCGCCGGGGCCTGGAGGATCTCCAGCAAACTCGAAGACGCCGCCAGCAGGCCGACGGCCAGGGTGTCCTGCAACGCTTCGCCGGGCGTCAGATTGCGCCCCGTGAGACCCGTCTTCCACCAACCTGTCACTGCGGGGACAAGGACCACGATCGACGCGAAGGCGATGGTACTCCACTCGGCATCCCAGCCCCCCGCTTCGAACAGAAAGAGCGACAGCCCCGCGATCAGAATGGTGCCCACCCCCTGAACCAGATCCCGGGCGAAACCGCTCGACTGGTAACCCAAGGGTTGCTGAGAATTGCCCAGAAAGCGTCGGAGACCATACCCCAAGATCAGGCTGATCAGAGGTCCCATGATCAGGACGTAGACAAACCGGGCCGGTAGCGACTCAACCAGCTTCGTCGACCACGGAATCGGCTCGAACCGGACATCCACGACGATTGATCCGATGGCCGGATCGGCGCCGGTCTGGCCCAGGGCGATCGCGACTTCGTTGATCTGGCCAATGGTTCCCCAGGCGATCGGTTCCACGTGACGGGTCTTCTCGGGACCAAGGTCGAGCGCGATCTTCTGGGTTCCCGCGCTCCCCTTGAGTTCGATATCCGCGCTCACTCGCCGGGCCTGATCCGGTCCGACTCCGGAAACCTCGAACTGCACCAGGTCGAGATGCTTGGCGTCCAGACCCTGCGGAAACGCTTTGGACCAGACCCCGGCACCGGTCCCGACCGGTAAACGATAGTCGATCTTCAAGGCCCCCGCGCGGTCGTCGGGCCTGGTCAGCCGCTCGACCGTCGCCTGGCCTTCCTTGAAGTTGAAGACGCCCGATTCGGCGGCGTCGCTGAGCCGGACCGACGGCTGGTCGGCTCGAAGGCTCGACGCGATGGCGAGCAGGGTCAAGCTCGCGTAGGCGAGTGTCGGGAAGAAGGAGAGCCTGGACCTCATGCGTCGTTCCTTGACCAAGGGTCGCGACATACGAGCCGCCTGGATTTATCACGGGATGGCCGTGATTCTAGCCGCGACCGATCGCTGACGCCACCATCCTCCGGGACCAATCGTCCGGTAAGAATTCGGTTCGTGACGCGGTGGCCTGGTCTGCCGTCGAGCCGCCGTTTCCTCGATCCATCGAGGAAACGGGCAGGGATTCGCGGGATTCAGAGCCGGGCCGGCTCGGCGGGATGGTCACGACTTGCTGAAATCGAGACCGGGATCTTCCGCCGGGGAACCGACGGCCTTGAAATGGAAGTGGCCGGCGTCTTTCATGGTGACCTCGCCGACCATCGGCGGCATGTCGGGCGGGACGAGTGCGAGGACGTTCTTCTCGGCGTCGTAACCGGGTTCCCCCTTGAACTCGCGGGCCTGACCTTTCTCGACGACCTTCCAGTTGAACGTCTTGTCGGACCCGACGGTCAGGGTGATGGTCACGTCCTTGGCCGGGCTGGACGTCCAGGTCCCGACCAGGTTGGCCGGAACCGGTCCGCTGGGCAACGGGGGAAGCTTTTCGGCCTCGGCCGGAGCCGCTCCCGCGACGGGCGTGGGGTTGGCGGGGGGCGTGTCATTGGCGGCGATGGCGGGGGGCTGCCCCTGGGCCGGCTGTGACGAGTCGGCCGTGATCGCCGCCAGGAGCTGGGCGGAGAGCTTGTCCTGCGGCTGGATCGCGACGACCTCGCGGAAGCGATTCGCGGCGGCGGCCGTGCTCCCCTGGGTCAGATAAAGCGAGCCGAGAACGAACCGGGCCGACGCCGCCCGAGGATTCATGTTGCAGAACGATTCGAGTGCCCGAAGTTGAACGGTGTAGGTTTCGACGTCGGGATAGAGCCCGACGAGAGTCGTCCAATCCCAACCCGGACCGGCGGAAAGAACCGTGTACATGGGGACGGCCGCCTCGTCGTATCGCTGGAGGGCGAAGAGGGTGGTCGCCCGGAATTCGTGGAGCATCGGGTCGTTGGGCGTCTGGGTCAGCGCCTTGTCGGCCAGCGCGAGAGCCTGGTTGTAGTCGCCGGCGCGGAAGGCCGATCGAGCGGTGTCGAAATCGGTTCCCGCGGTCTGGAGAACCTGGTCGTCGGGCGGGCTGGCGGCCAGATTCAACGGAGTCGCATAATTGTATCCGCTGCTCTGGGCGACGAAAGTCGTGGGCTGCTGGGCGTAGTACGAGTTGTAATAGGGGTTGCTGTAGGACGAGTAACCCCAGTTGTTAAACAGTGAACCGATCCCCCAGGCGGCGATCCCGATCCCCGCGCCGATCCCCAGAGCCGAGTTGCCGATCCCGTAACCGTAGCCCGGGTAACCATAACCGCCATAGCCGCCGTAGCCGCCATAGCCATACCCACCAAGCCCGTAGCCGTACCCACCGTAGCGATAACCGCCATAGTAGGGATGATAGTTGCCGCCGAATGACCCGTTGACCCAGTTGGAGTGATAGCCGTAGTACGTATTCGCGTGGTAGCCGCTACCGTATCCGCCGGAACCCCAGTTACGGTTGACGTTGCCGTAATTCCCGTGACCGACGCCATAGCCGTCATAACGACCCTGGTTCAGGTTATTGACACGGTTGACGTTGACGTTGTTGACGACATTTTGTCGGTTGTTGATATTATTGATGTTATTCTGGTTGACGTTCGTCCGGTTGAAATTATTCTGATTGATGTTCGTCGGCCGGTTGAAGTTCTGATTGATATTGTTTGGTCGGTTGAAGTTCTGGCTGATGTTATTCGGTCGGTTGAAGTTCTCGCCGCCGGGCCGGTTGAAGTTCTGATTGATATTGTTTGGTCGGTTGAAGTTCTCGCCACCGGGTCGGTTGAAGTTCTGGCTGATGTTATTCGGTCGGTTGAAGTTCTCGCCGCCGGGTCGGTTGAAGTTCTGGGCGGCGGGTCGGCTGAAGTTCTGGGGAGCGGGTCGGCTGAAGCCACCGCCACCGCCACCTCGGCTGACCATCCCGCCCGGGTGACCACCCCCGCCCGGGCGACCGCCACCGCCGCCGCCTCGTCCGCCACGTTGGGCCAACGCCAGGTTGTTGAGGGCCAGGACGGCCAGAATCGTCGCCAGCGCCAGTTGCTTGGGTCGTTTGGTCATGATGGTCAGCCTTGATGCAAAATGGTGGTTGGGCAACGGAGAGTCGATGAGCAAAAACCGATCCATCGAGAGGACGAGGACCGATTATTTGGGCTCGGGCGGCTTACGAACCATCATGAATTCCTGGATGTCGTCGCGAGTCTCGCCCCCCAGGGTCCGGTCGGTCGACTTCCAGAGCAACTGGTCCTTGTTCAACCAGCTCAAGGTCTGGGTGGCCGAGGTCGTGGTCCCATCGGTATGGACCCCGCGCGACTTGATCACCCACTGGTCACCGTTTCTCGACCAGTAGCCTTCGCCGTGTCCACCTCGCGAGTCGAAGACCCAGGACTTGATCTGCCGGGTCAACGGGTCCCAACCAATCCGCTGAGTTCCCTTCAAGTGCGACTTCCCGGCGACCCGGATGTCATAGCTTCGGATCAGGAAGTTCTTGTCCTCGGTCCACTGGATCGAGGTATTGATGACGGCGTCGCTGGTCTCCTCGATCCAGTCGCCGACCAGCCAATCGAGCTCTTTGAGCCGGTCGTGCGGGGTGATCGCCGGATCTTCCAGCTCGCGGATGCTGGCGATCAACCAGGTTCCCTGGGTCTTCACCAGCGTCGCGGTGTATTTCGAGGCGATGGCCTGGGTGCCGTCGGCCGCGACAATGGTCGAGCGGCCGTCCTGTCGAGCGAGTTCGGGGGCCAGGAAATCGACCAGTTCGATCTCGGTCTTGATCTTCTCGCCGGGATTGGTCTGGAACCGCTCGGTGTAGTGAGCTTCGAGCGCGGCCCGGCCCCGGATCGCCGCGCCATCAATGTCGATCGCCTCTCCGGTCGCGGTGAAGAGGGCGGCGACGGCTTTCGCGTCCCCCTTGGCGAACGCCTGGCTAAAGGCTTCGGCCACGCCTCGGATCAGCTTTTCATCAGCCGAAGCCGGGGGAACCGCCGGGGTCTGCGCCGAGGCGACGGGAACGCCGGCCAGCACCAGTCCCAGGAGAATCAGTGGTGTCGCTTTCATACTCGGATGCCTTGGTCTTGAGGTGAAATGGGCACGGTGGGATCACCGGGCTTTGGGAACCGTGGCGGCGTTGCCGAGATTACTGTAAAGCGCTAACAGGAAGACGTGGAACGATTCGGCCAGCGCCGGGGTCGAGGTTTGCTGGATCGACTTCAGGGCCGGTCGGCCGTAATCAACGAGCTTCTGGCGAGCGTCGGTGACCGTGGAAAGCTGGGCCAGCCCCTTCATATTGTATTCGTTCAGGACCGCCAGGATCGCCAGATCGGCGACGGCCTGCTTCTTGCCCAGCTCGCCGGAGATCGGCGCTGAACTGGGCCAGACCAGATGATTGTCCTTGCTGAAATAATCGGCCAGGTGAACCTCGGCCGGTGGTGGCGGGATGCTCCGGCCGGTGGTCGTGGTGGTCGGCCGTCGGGCGATACCCGACTCGCTTGATGTCCCCCGCTCGCGGCCCGGGTCGCGAGCGACACTCTCGACCATCGATTCACGGGTCGCCAGATCATACTTGTCGAAGAAGCCATCGTCGCGGCTCTGGAACCGGGGTGCCGTCAGAGCCTGGGGCCGCGAATTCGCGGCGGCCGAGGCGTTGATCAGCGATCGCTGATTTAAATAATTGACGTCCGCGTAAGCATTCGGGTTATATCCGAACCCGTATCCAAAACCAAATCCGCCGAGACCACCGTACTGAGCGGTGGCCCGGCCGGGGAATATCCAGGGCGCCAGCCCGATGGCCAGGACCATAAGCCTGGCCAACCGGATCGCCACGATCCGCCGGTTCATCCGCTTCATCGAGGTCTGCTCCGTGAGCAAGGAGGAGTCGGTTCCAGCAAATTATCCCGATACGTTTAGCGAGTCCCGGCGATCGACCGGGTGATGGCTTTCTCCAGCTTCCGGCCGGTCAGGTCGATATGGCTGACCTTGCCATCACGACCGATCAGGACGTTGGCCGGAATCTCGGTGACGTTGAACGCGGCGGCATGATCGAGCGCGCCGGTCCCATTCATCAAGGTCGGCCAGGTGACGTTGTAATCGAGCAGATAGCGCTTGACCGCCGGAAGCGAGGTATCGGCTCCCTTGCTCGAATGCTGGGCCGCGTCGAGGTTCACACCGACGACCCGGAGCCCCTTGGTCCGATAGGTCCGGTCCAGATAATCGAGCCAGGGCATTTCCTGGGCGTTGGGCAGACACCAC
>JAJYCH010000372.1 GCA_021778575.1 Planctomycetota bacterium | reverse complement strand
ACCGATGCACTCGTGGCGTGTCTTGATCCTGCCGTTTTTGTACCACGGTCCACCCTTTGACTCTTACGACATGGCCGAACCTTGGAACGGCCCCAATAACCGCAAGCTTCTTAATCAATGCCCAAACGTCTATCGCTGTCCAAGCCGCGATTGTGATCCGAGCTTGACCTGCTACGCCGCCATCGTCGGCCCGAAGACAGCTTTCCCTGACGCCGGCACAACCCGTTTCGCCGACATTCAGGATGGCACGGAAGCGACCATCGTGATCAGCGAGATCGCCAACGTCGACATCCCCTGGACCGAGCCGCGCGACCTCGACACCCGGACCATGAGCTGGCGGATCGATGATCCCACCAAACCTGGTCCCTCCAGCCCGCACGGCCCGGAACGCGGACCCGCCGTGATCTACGCCGACGGATCTCTTCGACGGCTCGACAGGTCGATTTCCCCCGCGACTCGCCAGGCATTGACCACCATCAACGGCCAGGAACCGCTCGACCCGCCAGTTCCCGATTAGCGCGGGACACCGATCCGGTATAATCATCTCCGAATCGAGCGATGGGCCGACATGGACCCGCTCGACTGATCGAACGGCAGTACCGGGAAGGTTCGAGACATGCTGATTCCCTGGGCGACCGATGCGCCGATCTACCATCGACCGTGGGCGACCATCACCTTGATGGTCATCTCGACCCTGGTCTTCGGGCTGACCGTCGGTCTCGACGACGAGTTGGTCGAGCCTTACATGCTGTCCCACGGCGAGGGGATGCATCCGGTCCAGTGGATCACTTCCAATTTCTTGCATATTAATATAATTCATCTGGTAGGTAATCTGATCTTCCTCTGGGCGTTCGCGCTGGTGGTTGAAGGCAAAGTCGGGTTCTTGCCGTTCCTGGCGATCTTTCTGGTCATCGGCTGCATCCAATGCGCCATCGAACAGGTGCTGTCGCTGGGAATGGAGTCGGGATACTCGCTAGGCAATTCGGCAATCGTTTATGGGATCATGGCGATGGCGCTGGTCTGGGCACCTCGGAATGAGCTGAATTGCTTCTGGAACTTTGGCTTTCGCGGCGGCCTGGTGGATATCTCGATCTTCTGGTTCGCGCTGCTGTACGTGGCCCTGGAGATCTTCCAGGTGGTGTTCTGGGGAGCCACGTTTGGCCTGACGGCTTCGAGTGCGGTCTTCCATCTGTCGGGCGCGGTCGTGGGCTTTGCCGTGGCGTCAATCATGCTCAAGCTTCAATGGGTCGATTGCGAGAACTGGGATCTGTACACGATCATGGGCAATAAATACGCCCGAATTCCTGGTGAGAACCGGCGCAAGCCGAAGCCGAAACCCCGGTCATCACGAACCGCCGAACCCGCGACGGCCACCTCGCCCGAGGATCGCGCCGCGGCGGCAACCCGTCGGCTCCAGGGATACCTCGAAGCCGGTTCAACGGAAGAAGCTCATGCGACCTATGACAAGTCCATCCGGACCATCCCCGGCTGGATGCCGCCCGACGCCGACTGGCTGGCGCTGATCCAGGCACTCTTGACCGCACAAGACTGGCGGACCGGCGCGGCCGTCATGGAGGACTATCTCCGACGCTCGGCTCGGCCGACCGCGAGAGTCCGCCTGCGGCTGGCGCAGATCCTCGTCAAGGAAGCGCAACGCCCTGTCCACGCGCTGAAGGTCCTTGATGAGATCCCCGCCGGGGCACTTCCCGCCAACCTGGAAACCGCCGCCAACCAGCTCCGTCGCCAGGCCGAAACGATGCGCGACGACGGCGTCCTCGAACTCGATGGAGACAAGTGGTAATGGAAATGTTTTCATGCTTTTTTATTTAACTCAATCTCTCGCAACAAACCGCGCCACCTGTCCTCGATGATCGGAAGCCAGGTTCGTGAACAGATGAGACTCCATCACCGTAAACTGGCTCCCGACCCAGACGTGGTCGATGTCGTAGACCGGCAGGAGCGAGGGGAACGTGCCGCGCCAATCCTTTGAGGAACGCGAGGCCAGGGCGTACCCTTCGGCCTCGATCGCATCGAAGCCGAGGCTCCGCGCGATGGTGTTGAAGTCGCCGACGATCAGGTCGATCGGCTCGCCCGAAGCCCTGGCGCTTCGGCAGATCGCGGCGATCTCGTTCAGTCGCGGACTTCGCGGAAGCAGCGGGTTACTCCGGGCGTCGACGACCAGCAGACGGACCAGGCGACCACGGACCTCGGCTTCGACGACCATCCCCACGCCGTCAGTGAACTTCTCGGAGCGGACCAGCCGGAGCGGCCCTTTCGAGCAAACCACCAGCCGGTACCAGTCGGTCGAACCCGGAACATGCTCGACCTGAACGCGATTCGCACCCGGCCCGAGGTCGGTGACAAGCTGGTCGATCCAACCGCCGCCGGGAGCCTCGCTGAGAACCACGAGATCCGCCGGATGGCTCAAGATCTCGCGCCGGATCGATGCCCATCGCGTCGGTTCCGACGGTCGGCCGCCGCCCCAGTAGACGTTCCAGTGAAGTAGTGAGATCTCCACGCCACCGCCGCCAGCCCGCGAACCCGGACCGAACCCGATCATCGGCAGGCTCGACCCGATCAAGGCAATCAGACCCAGGCTGCCCAGGACGAATCGGCCCTTCGGCACCGCCTGGCCCCGATAAATCGCGTCGACACCGATCGCGATCAGGCCGATCAACGGTAGAGGCAAATACATGAACAAGGCCAGGATCACCGATCGGTCGCGAACCAGTTGCCCGACGAGACCGAGCGCGATCGCCAGGATCAACCCAGTTACAAGCAAAGATTTAAGGATTTTTTGCAACTTTCTCACGATACCACTCATCCGGCGGCCGGTTTCGGGGTGGGGTCGTCGGCGACCGAGGTATGGTCGTGGATGATCTTCCAGCCGTCGGGAAGCTTCTTGAAGATCAAGGTGAACAGGCCACCGGGCTTCTTGCCGTCGGGCATGGTCAGACCCCAGCGACCTCGGACGAAAGCGGAATCGGGTCCCAGCGGTTGGATCTCGACCTCGGAGAAGACCACGCGGCCCATCGCTTTTCCGTCGGCCTTGTAGCGCTTCCGGTAGCGTTCACGCATCGCGTCGAAGCCGACGTTACGGTCGCCGCCCGACTGAAAGACGATTCCCGGCGACTTCCAGTATCCTTCGAGAAACGCGTCGAGATCCCCCTTGTTCCAGTCCTGTTCCTGCTTGTCGAGCACCTTCTGGATCGCCGCAACCGCGACGTCGGGCGTATCCGCCCGAGGGGATCGCGTGCCGGCCACGACGATGGCGAGAACGATCGCTGTGATGACACCCAGCGTCGGACGATAGTGGATTCGGGTCATGAATTTCAAGCTCGCATCAATAATGAATGAACGAATCTCTCTCAACATGTTGGCGGTTAGAAGATCCGAAAGATCGGGTCGGTTCCCGGGTCGGCCTCTGCCGGCCAGCGCCGTTGCCGGACGTGGTAACCATTCCCCTCGACACAGAGCGCGGCGACGAAACCGGGCTCGGCGGGAATCTCGACGAGCGACCAGCGCGACGCTTCGAGCGGATCGGGAAGCGTCGACAACAGCGAGGCCGGGCGCTCCGGGTCGATGGCCACCTCGAACTCGTCCAGCGGTAGCGCGAGCCCTTTACCTTTTGCTTTGATATAAGCTTCCTTGCGCGTCCAGCCGTGAAAAAAGGCCAGCGACCGGGCCTCTTCCGGCAACGCGTGAAGCGTGGCGACCTCGCCCGGCGCGAAGAAGCGTTCGGCGATGGCGAAGCCGCCGAACTCGGGACGGACCCGCTCGATGTCAACGCCGATCTCACGCCCCAATGTCACGGCGTAGACAACCCAGGGCCCGGAATGAGCCAGGTTGAATCGGATCGGCGGATCAGTGTTTGAAGACGCGTTCAGGGCTGGCTTGCCGTGAACATTGACGACGAATTCGAGCGACGCCGCCGGCCGGTCGAGATAGTGTCCGAGGATCACCCGGAGCAACCCCCGGCTCACGGCGAACCGGGTCCGATCGTGAGCGAAGACGAACCGGTCGGCCCGCCTTCGCTCCTCGTCATTCAACAGACAGCGCAGCGACTCGATCGCCTCGTCGGACGCGTCGCGCGATGCGGTCCAGATGTGGACCTCGTCAAGGGAAATCGAGCCCATCCGATCAGTCCTTCAGCGGCTTGAGTTCCCAGGCTTCGCCGAAGAAATCGGCCGCGACGACCTTGCCCGGCTTCCTCGAATCGGGCGGGGTCGTGATGTCGATGATCGCCCAGTCGGGAAGCTTCGGCACCTGTCGGGCATTGTTCAGGTAGTCATATTCGCGATAGGTGAATCCGCTATTCAAAACGACATACTTCGACGGATTGAGGGGGTTTGGATAGATCAAGATCGGCGCGTTTGTTTCGGCCGCGAACGACTTCGAGCCGACGACAATCTTGTCCCCTTCCCAGCGGATCGGCAGCTTGTCGGCGATCTTCTTGAGAACCGGGTTGCTGTCGGGGTCGCCCCAGAGGATCAGGTTCGACCCGGCGATGTCGGCCTCGGTGATATCCTTGTCGTCCTTGACGCGAGCCTCGCCCCGAAATTGTCTCCGCCAGTGCTCGACCGAGCGTTCTCCTTCGGATTTGACCCACGCGGCGACCTGGGGATATTTTGACGTCCCGGTCGGCTTCACGATGATAAACGAATCCATGAACGCGTCGTCAATCGGCCCTTGAAGGTCGTGCCTCTTGCGGAGCGTGGTGTCGGCGGGGGCCAGGGTCGGAATCGGCGTCTCGACCGATGTTTTCCGAATTCCGTCGATCGTTGCCGAAGCAGTCAGCGACGCGTCGTTCCGTTCCCAGGTCGTGCCGTGCTTGACCAGTTCGACGTGCCACGATCGATCCGACCTCGGTCGAGGGACGGGGAGTTCCTCGGAATCGATGGTCAGCAAGACCGAGGCCGCAGGGTCGAGCGGGCACCAGCCCGAGGGCATGTCGAGCGTCAAGGCGGTGACGTTCCGGGTGACGACCTCGACCTCCGAATCCCCCTTCAAGCGGGCTCGGACCGACGCTTTCTGCCAGTGCTCGCCCAGCGCGTCGATCGTGACCCACGACATTTTATTGTATTTGAGTGTGTACGTGACAAAGTCGATCGTCCGGAAGATCCGCTTGCGACCGGCGACCGCGATGCTGTCGAGCCGCCGTTCGACTTCCTTCTTGGCCTCGGGATGATAGGCGTGCTTGGTCTTGGGGCCGATGATGTGAACGAGGCGGACTTCCTCGGTCCGCAGCGCCTCGTCCATCACGTCGGCGGCCTGCTTCTGGCTGTCGAGTTCGCCGCTGTAGGCAACTGTCGGGCACTGAAGAAGGTTCGCGGCGTAATCCGTGCAATCATAAAGATGCCAGAGCGACTTCTCGTACCAGGTCGGCTCGACTTTCTCGTTCTGGAAGATGTTGAGAAACTGCGCGGTCTCGGCGAACCCAGCGCCCGGGTTGGCGGCGAACCAGCGATCGGAATAATGAACGGCGAACTGCCAGGCCGCGGCTCCGCCCATCGAGAAACCTCGGACGCTGATCCGGTC
>JAJYCH010000371.1 GCA_021778575.1 Planctomycetota bacterium | reverse complement strand
CGTGATCATTGATCGGCCGGGATCGGAAGGCGTGGCGTTGGTGGCGGCCCACGAATTATCGGGGTTGCTGGAAACCGCCCATCTCCTGAGGTCGCCGAAGAACGCCGAGTCTGGTAGGGTCCGCTGTGCGGACCGCGTTTGCGGCCTTCGCTCGACCACGGGTCGACGACCAGACCTTCGAGATTTGTCGATCGAAACCACGGTCCGCACAGCGGACCCTACAATTGTCCGACCACTTTGCAATCCTCCTGGCCTGCTCAGACGCATGAATCGCGTCATGGAACGAAAGCAGGCTCCATTCAGCGATTCAGACGCCGGCCTTGACGGCCTTGATTCGGGCCCGGGAGATCCCGTTGCTGACGGGGACGGCGGACCGGCTTTGCTGCGTCGGGCGGGCCGGCTTGATCGGGATTCGGACCTCGTCGGTCGTCCCGGTCAGGAAGTCACGGACGGCCTTGAGTTCGGATGCGTTGATTTCAGGAAGCTTGGTTTGCATGGATCGGATCACTATCGAAGGAAATGCGGAAATGAGGTCGCCCCTGGACACCATGTCTCGGGGAGGCTCGATCGAATCTTTGGGGAGGAGACATTGACGGAGGGAAATGATCGCAAATGTCGGGCCAAAAATCGGGTCGTCTCGTCGGCGGTGGGGACTCAGGCAGGTCTTAACTTCCGAGAGCTCACGTGCTATTATCGGCGTCTGGCGCGGTTTGTCCACCGATCTTCCGCGATTTCCGCGATTTTTCCGAGGTTTGCCCCACTTGTTGTCGAGGAAGTTCGCCGGAAACGACGCGACGGCTCGGATTGGATGGTCGTCATCACGGATCTTGGCCTTGTAAGGGACAGGATCTCTTTGGGTCTACTTTCTTATAGAACGTCTTTCGACCGTTGTCCACTTCACCATTTCATCGGGCAGTTTACTTGACGGGACCGACGGCCGTGGGCAAGACGGCGGTCGGCGTGGCGCTGGCTCGTCGGCTCGGGGCGGAGATCCTCGCTCTCGACTCGATGACCGTCTATCGCGGGATGGATATCGGCACCGCCAAGCCGACTCTGGCCGAGCGCGGCGGCGTCCCTCATCACCTGATCGATCGGCTCGACCCCTGGGAATCGGCCAGCGTCGCCGAGGTTCGCGGCTGGGCGCACGAGATCCTGGTCGACCTCGAAGTCCGAGGGCTCCGGGGACTGTTTGTCGGCGGCACCGCGCTCTATCTCAAGGCGATGCTCCGGGGTCTATTCGAGGGGCCTGGTGCGGACCCCGCGCTCCGGCAATCGCTCGAAACCGAAGCCGAGAGCCTGGGCGACCCGGCCTTGCACGCTCGACTGGCCGGTCTCGACCCGCCGACCGCGCTCCGGCTGCACCCCAACGACCGACGACGGGTGATCCGGGCGCTTGAAGTGATCGCCATGACCGGCCGACCGCTCAGCGAGCATCAGGTCGAGCACGACCGCCCCGCCCCCGAATCAGTCGCGGTCTTTGCGCTCGAACGGCCCCGACCGCAACTGAACGAGCGGATCGACCGACGGGTCGAGGCGATGTTCGCCGATGGTTTGATTGACGAGGTCGAACGGCTCCGGAACGGTCCCCACCCGCTCAGCCTGGTCGCGGCCCAGGCGGTCGGCTACCGCGAGGTGATCGACCTTCTCGAAGGGCGGATCGACCGAGCCGAGGCCCTGGCTCGAACCCAGCTCAGGACCCGGCAATTCGCCAAGCGGCAGGCCACCTGGTTCCGCAACCTGGCCGAGGTCCAGCCCTGGCCGATCCTTCCCGCCGACGAGCCGCCCGAACAAACCGCCGAGCGCCTGGCCGAGCGGATCAACCAGGCAACCCTCGGTCGTTCGAGCGGTTTGTAAGGTAAGGGCGGCCTTTACCGCGAATCAGGCTGCCTTCACCCGCAAGGGTTGGGGCTTCCAGTAGGTCAGCGACCGCCAGAGCCATTCGGCCGGTCCGTAGCGGAAGTGTTCGAGCCAGAGCGGGCAGACCAGCAACTGCGCGGTCCAGATCGTGACCACGATCGCGTAGAGGAGCGGCCGGTGGAGTGCCCCGTAGAAGTCGAACCCGTAACCGTAGAACAGCGTCGAGCAGGCGATCGAGTCGAACAGGTAGCAGCTCAGCGCCATCCGACCGGCCGCTCCCAGCCGACGGGTCAGCCAGGGCAGGGCGTCCGACTGGCAGAGCAGCATCACCAGGCCGATATGGCCGAAGACGACCGGCAGACTGCCGTAGATCGTCAAGAGCGGCCAGCCATCGAGCGCGTGCCAGAGCTGCCGACCGAGAAAGAACCCGTTCCACGATTCGTGGATCGCGTCGAAGATCATGATCGGCAGGCCGATCCCGTAACCGACGAGCATCATCCAGAGATAAGTCTTGCGCGATCGCTCGGCGGAGAAGACCCCCAGCTTCATCAGGCCCATGCCGATCAGCATCCGCCCTCCCGCGAACCACCAGCCGAAGAAAATAAAGCCAAACGTCTGCGACCAGATCAACGACGAAGCCCGGTCCTTGACGATCTCGGCGTAACTGCCGCGATAGGTCGCGATGTCCTTGAGGAAGTCCTCGCGCTTGGGCATCTCCTGCTTCGACATGTTCTTCCAGCCTTCGGCGACCTTCTTTTCCCAGTCGGTCGACGCCTGCCCCGCCTTGGTCTGGGCCTCGACACGCTCGGCGGTTTGCTTCATGTACGGAAGGCCGCCCAATCGAAAACCGAGCAACAGCGGGACGAACAGCAGGTTCAGGCAAACGCCCGTGATGATCAACGTTTTTGCCGAGAACTTGCGCATCGGGAACAGCAGGAAACCGCACGAGGCGTACATCACCAGGATGTCGCCGTCCCAGATCAGATAAGCATGGATCATCCCGATGACCAGGAGCCAGAAAACCCGGCGATAATAGACCCAGCCGACCTTCGCGCCCCGGGTGCTCGCCCGGTCCGACATCAGGACCAGGCCGCCGCCAAAGAGCATCGAGAACAGGGTCATCATCTTCGTGTCGAAGATCAGGTGGTTCAAGCCCCAGAGGCCCATGTCGCCCCAGCCGTAGTCGGGCGTCATGATCGGGATGCTGTAAACCTGCCCTGGCCAGCCGAAGTTGACGATGTTCATCGCCAGGATACCCATCAGCGCGACGCCTCGGATCACGTCGACCGAGCCGACGCGCTCCTTCCCGTCCACCGGCAACGCCTTCAGCTTGGGGCGTGAGGCGACCTCGTCATGCACCAGCGGAAAGCCGTCGACCGCTTCGACTCGATTCTCGACGTCGGGGGTCCACTCCGTCAGGTCCGCCGGGTGAGCATGCTCTTCGATCGACATCAATCGCTCCCAAATGTTGAACGGGGTATCCCTCTCCGCGAGGGTCGGCAACTTCCCGAAGTCAGGTTCGCTCCGGCCCGAAAATATTGGCCCGATTCCGGCGATCTTCGTGGTTTTCGGTCGAAAAAAGAAGGTTGTTTCGGTAAAATGGTTCGGTGGATGATATCGTGATCTGGCCTGGAGGGACACCGGACGATCGAGCGATCCTCTCGAGAATATTAGCCACGGGTCCGATCCGGTCGCGGCGGATTCGGGTTGAATCCTCCAAGGTCTCGATCCGTGAGCGCAGATTCTCCGATATGGCTCATGGATTGATGGGTGGTTCTGGTCGTGGCTGGTTGGGTTCGCGGGTCAAACTGTTCTCTTTCGGGATTAAGGAGTCGACGATGCTTCGCGATCATCTCCTCATCAAGCTTCCGCTGCTCCTGGTCCTGTTCGGGCTGGTCGAGGGCTCGGCGATCGGGGGAGATCCGGTGGAGGACTCCGAGAAGCTCTTGAAAGGGAAGGGGCTCTCGAAGACGCACGCCACCTGGTTGATCGAGGACGAGAAACCGGTCCTGGCCAGCATGAAGGAGGCCCGGGCGGTCTTCCAGAGCTACGCCCAGGTCGCCGATCGGCAGGCCGAGGCGGTTCAGATGGCCCAGCAATCGAAGATGCTTGACGCCCAGCGGAAGATGGTTCAGGCGAATCTCAACGAGGTGAATCAGCAAGTCTCGGCGATGCCCAAGAATCCCGGCGGCACGCGGTCGCGCAATTCGCGGTACTACCAGCAGACCGCCGCCAACAACCCGCTCCTCGCGCAGCAGAGCGAACTGAAGTCGGCCTTGAGCGAACTGAACCAGACCCAGAACGTCCTCAAGTCGCGGATTCCGCAGCCCAAGGACAAGGCCTCGCTCGATGCCGAGGTCGCCAAGCGGTTCGGGGCGTTCAAGGACGCGCTGACCGATCTTCGCAAGCAGATCGACGACGTCTCCAAGAAGTATTCCGACCTGGCAGCCGACGAATCGGTCAAGAAAGCGATCGACGACCTGACCAAGACGACCAAGGCCAAGATCAAGCTCGGCCCGTCGGAACCGTTCCTCGCCATGATGAAAGAGGTCGACCAGGCCGAACACCGCTACCTGGGCAAGACCGATCCCGCCCCCGCCGGTTCGACCAAGAAAAGCAAGGCCAGGGCCAAGAAATAACCAACCGGCTGACAGAGGGCACCGGCCGCCATGTATCGACGCGAGATCCTGGGCGCGCTCGGAGCCCTGGCCGTTCCGGTCGGTCGCGATGATCCACCTTTGCCCCGCAAGGCCAAGGTGATCGTCACCGGCGGCCATCCCGGCGATCCCGAATACGGCTGCGGCGGGACCATCGCCCGGCTGGCCGGATCGGGTCATGAGGTGGTCTTGCTCTACCTCAATGACGGAGTCCCCGCCGGGAAGCCCAGGGACGGAGTCCGGATCGCCGAGGCGACCCGGGCCTGCGCGATCCTCGGAGCCCGACCCCTCTTCGCCGGACAGCTCGACGGCGACGCGGTCGTCGATCGGGCCCATGACGACTCGTTTCGCGCGATCCTGGCCGCCGAGAAGCCCGACGTCGTCTTCACCCACTGGCCGATCGATAACCACGCCGACCACCGGGCGATTTCGATGCTCGTCTCTAGTGCCTGGCTGAAGCTTGGCCGCAAGTTCGCCCTCTACTACTATGAGGTTTCCAGCGGCGAGGATACGGTTCAGTTCGCCCCGATGCACTACGTCGATATCACCGCGACCGAGCCCATCAAGAAGCAAGCTTGCTACGCTCATGCCAGCCAGTCGCCCGATAAGTATTATGCGTTGCAGGAGCAGACCACCCGGATGAGAGGAATCGAACGAGGCGTCAAACAGGCCGAGGGATTCATCCACCATATTCAGAGCCCCGATTTTGACTTGCCCGGCGGAAATCCTCGATAACGGCCGTTGATGCCTTTTTCCCCAAGAACCAGACATGACCGATTCCAGCGCAGAATCCGAATCTCGGCCCACTGTCGACGAACTCAATCGTCTCTGGCAGCACGGAATGCATGAAGAACGGCTGTTTCATGACCGGATGAATTTTTTCTCCGCCATGCAGGTCGGCCTCCTCGGGGTCTTCGCCATCCTGTATCACAAGGAGCCGTCGCCGGGCGTCTTCTTCCCGCTCACCGCGGTCGCTCTCGCCCTGACTCTGCTCTGGCTCGTCGTCCAGGTCCGGCACTGGCGTTACTGCGTC
>JAJYCH010000370.1 GCA_021778575.1 Planctomycetota bacterium | reverse complement strand
CGCCGATCGGGCTGACCCGCGAGGGCCCCGTCAACCCCGCCGCCCCCAACCCCCTGGCCGCGCCCAGCCAGTCGTTCCACCCCGAACTGCCCGGGACGTCCCTGATTGACGTGCAAGGAAATGTGCAGTCATTCACTGCCAAGAGCGTCAACAACATGGTCCTGAACGACGCGGGGAACTTCAACCTGCTCAAGGTCGTCAACGCCAGCAATTCGAGCGTCATCGGTCTGCCGTTCAGCCATGTGAACATCCAGAACCGCAGCAACGTGACCATCACCACCAACAGCCGGCTGGTCGGAACCCGAGGCGGCGTGACGGTCAACAGCGCCCAGAAGCAGGTTGGGCCGCTCTACCTGGCCTGACCCCGACCGGTTGATCTTCGCGAAGGTAGCGCCGGCCCGCCGAGACCCTCTCGCGGCAGGTCGGACCCTATCCCGCAGCGACCGGGCTCTCGGACCGCCTGGGGTGGAGAAATCGCGACTCGACCAGATCGAAGAAGATCCAGCCCACGCCGACGGCGACGGTCGCGACGATCGGAGTCACCACGAAGGCCCTCGCCCAGAAGTTGCTGATCCCCAGCCAGACCAGCAGCTCGTTGCCGATCGTGCAGACCAGCAGGTGGATCAGGTAGATACTGTACGACCGGTGCCCGCAGGCCCGGAGCGGCCCGAGCCAGCGCCATCCCTTGGCTCGCTCGTCGAACCTCCGGAGTTCGATCAGGGCCAGACCGAACGCGGCGGCCACCCAGGTCGAGCGGAAGCTCCAGGCCAGGCCGACCCCGAGCAGGACCATCAAGGTCAGGCTGACCATGATCTTCGAGTCCCGCGTCGTCGGAACGACCAGCCGCCAGTAAACCAGTAGCCCCACGGCGAATTCTTGCCAGAGTTCGATAAACGTCCCGCGATAGTGGAACAGCCAGCCCACGTCGAACGCAAAGATCCGAAAGCCGACGATCAACGCCGTCAGAACCATCAACGCCCCGTAAAGCCGCCGGGGGAACAGCAAGAGCGTCAGAAAGCCAACGAAATAGAACTGTTCCTCGAAACAGAGCGACCAGGCGACCCTCGTATAAACCTCGACCGACGAACCTCCCCAGGCCGACTGCCGCCAGGTCTCCGTCAGCGTCACGTTGCCCAGCCACTGCGACCAGTCGAGCCGGCCGGGCGAGAGCAGTTCCAGCGAGTTCGGTCCGCGGTGCAGCCAGATCAGCCCGAGCCGGTCGAGCGACCAGTTTACCACCACGAACGCCAGCAACGACGCCCAGTACGGCGGATAGATCCGCCGGAACCGCCGGACCAGGAAATTCCAGGGGGAATCCCCCCGGCGACGATGCCGGTCCATGCTCGCGGCGATACAATAGCCGCTGATCACGAAGAACAGCGGCACCCCCATCTCCAGCCAGCGGAAGCACCAGACCACCCCGTTCCTGACAGCCGAACCCTCCGTCGACGACCAGCTCAGAACAAAGTAGCCGGTGTGCAGAATGACCACCATCAAGCAGGCCACGCCGCGCCAGGCGTCGAGAGAGTCGTACCGGGGCTCGTATCCCGTCGTTGTCGCCAGGGGCCTTTTTTCCGGATCGGTGTCGCTCACGGCAGCCCCGCTCGTTTGCGCAAGACCCACTCGATGGTCAGGATCGTGAAGAAGAGAATCAAGGTCCCCGGGTGATCCCAGAGCGGCGTTTCCTCGGATCTCTCGATTGGCTTCGTCTGGGCTTTCAAGTAGCCGGGAAGCTGGGCGGCCTGGAAGTCGGCGAAGACCTTGCCGCCGGTCGCGGCGGCCAGCCGTTCGAGCGGTTCGCGAGCGGCGGCCAGCTCGACCTTCTCCGACGTGACCCGAGGCGCGACTTCGAGCGGGGCCTCGGGGATCGGCCCGGCATTTTGCGATTCGGAGATTTTCACCAGTTGCGGAGCATCGAGCCGGACCACGTAATCGCCTTCGGCCAGGCCCGGCGCGACCCCCTCGAACAGCCGGGGCTGACCGGCCACCGCGCGGAGCGGCACCACGGCGAGAGCCTCGCCCGAGGCATTCCGGCGGAAGACCCGCGCGGCCATCAAGAGATCGGGCGGCAGGTTCGCGACATCCTCGGCGACTCTCGCCTGGAGCTTGATCCCCTCCCCTTCCTCCACACGCGACTTGAGCGGGCCGTGACGGACCACCCGGTTGCCGACGGCAAGCATCCCCGAACCGGCCCAGCGGACCACCTGACCCCAGAACCGGTGATGGATCTCGTCCCCCACCCGGAACCGCCACCGCCAGGTGGCATTGGTGCCAAGCCAGAGGACCTTGCCGAGCCCGTAAGGCTGCGAGGCGATCACCGCGCCGTCGTCATCATGCCCGCTCGCCGAGGACAGGGTCGTCGCCGATGGCTTGGCCTTGCCGGCGATCACCCAGGGAAGTCGCGGCAAGTTCGCCCAGGTCGTCCCGCTCCCGGCGGTCCCTTCGCCCACCTGGAGCATCGGCCAGATGTCGGGCTGATCGAGAACGGTCGCGGGAGGAATCAGGCTCAGGCCCGGCGGCAGAGCGGGATGCGCGGCGTCGAGGCTCGACGGATCGACCGTCAGCGGGCGCGGATCGAGAACCGGCAAGAGTGCCCGAGGGCCTTCGCCCGCCAGCGTCGGCCAGAACCGAGGACCGGGCAAGAACGCCAGCGTCCCACCACGCTCGGCGACGTAGGCATCGAGCCTCGCCCACGATTCCGGCGGGAAGTCGAGCGGATCGATGTCGCCGATCACGATCAGGTCGTACTGACCGAGCGGGTCGGCCGCGGGCTTCTCCGGTCGCGTGGGAAGCTTGATCAGATATCCGGGATCAGCCGAGGTCGAGAGAATCGGCTGATGAAAGATGACGACGTCGACCGTCACTCTCGGGTCGCGGGCCAGCGCGTTCCGGAGATACTGGACCTCCCAGCGCGACTCGCCATCGACCAGCAGGACGCGTGCCTTGTCGTCGGCCACCCGGACGACCACGGTCTTCTTGTCGTTGTCGAGCCGGGCGTCGTCGCGGGCCGGCTCGACCGCGATCGTCAAGGGGATCGACCCGATGGTGTCGAGCGGCACGCGGAACGTCGCGATCGGCCGCGAACCGTCGGTCGGAACCTTGACCGTCTGCGTCATCGGCTCGGCCCCCGGTCGGGTGAGCGTGACCAGGGCACCCGTTCCCGCCGGGGCTCCATCGAGCTTGATCGACGCCGAGACGTGGGCGACGTCCCCCTTGTTCACCCCCTCGGGAGCCTTGACCGCCGCCACCGCGTTGTCACTCGGAGCCACGGTCGAGCCGACCAGGACCGGATAAATCGGAATACCCCGAGCCGCCAGGCGATCGACGATCGGCGAGAAGTCGCCCGGAGCGTTCTGGCGACCGTCGGTCAGCAGCACGACACCCACGACCGGCACGTCGTCGGGCAGCTTCAACGCCCGACCGAGCGGCGCGGACCAGTCGGTGCTCGACCGGCCGGGATCATCGCTCCGGACCGGTTTGCGAAGCGCCTCGACCAGATCCCCCAGCGGCCCCTCGGGCGAGGCGTCGCGAGCGAACAGAGTCGCCCGAACGTCGTGATCGGCCGCCAGCTTCGCCAGCGGAGCGTCGGGTCCATCGAGCAGACCGCGAGCAATGGTCCGTCGAGTCGCGCCCGCCGGACCACCGGCCAGCGTCTTGCCTTCTTCGGGCGGTCGGTTGCGATCGACGGTCGTCATGCTCTCCGAGTCATCGACGGCCACGAGCACGCGCCCCCGGACGTTCTCACGCCAGGTTCGCGACGCGATCGGCTCGAAGAGCGCGAGAACCAGAACACCCGCCGCCAGGAGCCGGAGCCCGAGCAAGCCAAGCCCGAGCCGTCGCGAGATCAGCCGGCGTTCCTCGCGATAGAGCACCAGGAGCAGAACCAGCGCCGCCAGAGCGGCCAGGAGCCAGAGCCACCCTTGACCGCTTCCCGCCAGCAAGATCCCTCGACCACCCGCGAAGTTCCAGCGCATCAAATATTCGTACCTTCCCGCTCGATTGAGACTTCCAGACGATTGTAGCCAACCCCACCAGGGTCCGAAATGCCCCAGTCGCGGACTGGCCCGGGCGGGCGCCCGGATTTTCTGGTGAGGGACTCGCACGGATCGGTCCTCTATCCATCTGGAGTGCGAGAGCTTGCTCTCGCTTTGCTTCGTGGAGCTTGCTCCACGGTCCTACTCCGAAGAAGTTGGCCAGGTCACTCGGGCTCGGAGCAAGCTCCGGTCGCCAGAGCGAGAGCAAGCTCTCGCTCTCCAGAGGGGGGCTTGCCCGGGAAGCTCAAGGCCAGGCTCAACCAGAGACCCCCAGTAAATCCGGGCAGACCCGGGTCCATCAAAATTCCCGATCGTCGCATCGAAATACTTGTGCAACGCCGTTGCGATCGCTACGATCCCAGATGACCCATCACTGATCGACATCAAGATCACCCCCACATCTACGGAGTCATTGACGCATGCGTGTGCTTTGCACTCGACGGCGGCGGCTCGTCGTCATCCTGCTTTCAGGGCTGCTAACGAGCATCCTGATTGGATGCGGCGGCAGCACGCCGCCCGGTAACTCGTCTTCGACCGACCCCAAGGCGGGGGCTCGGCGCAAGGAGATGGCGGATTTCATGAAGAACGAACCTCCCGCCCCGAGCAACTGATCGCTCGCCCGGCTCCGAACCGTTTCTTGACCGATGCGTACTCTTTGATTCGCTCATCGTTCGGTCGTCATCACGGAATTTTCCGGAGAAAATGCCATGCGAAACCCTCTCATTCGGCGCGGCTTTACCTTGATCGAACTTCTGGTGGTGATCGCGATCATCGCCGTCCTGATCGCCTTGCTCTTGCCCGCCGTCCAGGCGGCTCGCGAGGCCGCTCGCCGGAGCCAGTGCGTCAACAACCTCAAGCAGATCGGCCTGGGGCTGCACAACTACCATCAGACCAACAACTCGTTCCCGCTGGGGGCTTCGCTCGCCCCGCACACACCAGGGGGAACTTACACGTGGTCGGACTGGGGAGCCAACGCGCAACTGCTTCCCTTCCTCGAACAGGGGCCGGTCTACAGCACGATCAACTTTAGCTGGGCGCCCGAGCCCTATTCCGAGCCAACCTCGCAGGATCAGGGCTATTCGTCGCCCGGCGGATTCATCAACTCGACCGCCTACAACACCAAGCTGGCCCTCTTTCTCTGCCCGAGCGACGGCAACGCCGGCCGGGTCAATAACAACAGCTACCACGCCAGCGTCGGCACCACGACCAATAACATCGATCGAAACCCGAAGGCCAGCAGCGGCGTCTTCGGATTCCAGATCAACTACAGCCTCGCCGATATCACCGACGGCTCGTCGAACACCGTCGCGTATGCCGAGGCGCTGGTGGGTGACACGACGGCAACCAAGCCGGTCCGCGCCAACGGCACGGGGAAGTCGGGATCGTCCAAGGCCGCCAATCTGCTCGACGTCGGCACCGCCGGCCTGGCCAATCTCCAGACCGACCTGCTGGCCTGCACCAATTCGTTCACCACCGCCTTCCGGGCCGACGACCGAGGCTATCGCTGGGGCGG
>JAJYCH010000369.1 GCA_021778575.1 Planctomycetota bacterium | reverse complement strand
GCCCCCCAAACCCCGGAGCAAGGTCAGGCTATTGCTGTCCTGATTGACGACCAGGATATCCTGTTCGCCCTTGCCGTAGAGGTGGGCAACGGTGGTCGAGACCGGATGGCTACCGGCTTTCAATCGCGGCCCCGGAACCATGGTCCACTGGCCGTCGGCTCCGATCGACCCGAGGAGAATCGTGATATCGTTCGATCCCGAATTCGCCACGACCAGATCAGGCAGGCCATTGCCGGTGAGGCTGGCCACCGTCAAGCCGACGGGTTCGGTCCCGGTGAAAAATTCCTGGGGACTCGCGAACTGGCCACCGCCGAGCCCCAGGTAAACCAGGACATCGTTCCCGCCGGTATTGGTGACGATCAGGTCGGGAATCCCATCGCCGTTCATGTCGGCGATGGCGACCGGCCCGGGCGCGAGCAAACCGTTGCCGCGCCCCTGGAGAAAGCCGGTGGTCGAGGACGAGGTCTGAACGCTGAGCAGGTCCTGCGAGGTGTTGGTCAGCACGAAGTCGTTCTGGCCGTTTCCCATCAGGTCGCCCACGGCCAGGTTCACGGTCCCATCGGCCCGCTGGTAGGGCTGGAACGAGCCATCGCCGTTGCCCGCCAGGATCAGGATATCGCCCGTGATATTACTGACGACCAGGTCGGGAACACCGTCGCCGGTGACGTCACTGACCGCCAGCGACGTCGGGTTGTCGCCGGCATCGATCCGAGGAAGCACGGTGAATCCGCCGTGGCCATTATTCAGGTAGATCGAAATATCATGACTTCCCTCGTTGAGCACCACCAGGTCGAGCAGGCCGTTGCCGGTCAAGGGGGCGGCGATCACCTGGATCGGGTTCAGGCCGGTGGGGTAGGTCAAGGCCAGGCTCGGCGCGGCCAGACCACCGCCGGGCAAGCCTGGGAGGATCGAAATCCGATCGGTCCCATTTTCGACGACGGCGACATCGGTGAGCCCTGAAGTCCCGAAGACGCCGGAAGTCACGCCCACCGGTACGTCGGGGCTCGTCCGGACCAACAGGCCCGACAGCAGGACGGTCCCGGCGGTCGCCAGACCGGCCGGCAACGTCGCCCCCACCACGAAGCCCCCCTGGGCGGTCCGGTTGATGAGAGTGACGGTCCCCGACGACCCGTCGGCCACCACCAGGTCAGGCAGTCCGCCGGGAGTCAGGTTGGCCAGGGTCACGTCGGTCGGGCCGAAACCGGCTGGGATCGGATCGCCGAAAAGATGAAAAACACCGCTCGACGTCTGCTCATAGATGAGGATCTCGTTCAGGGTTCGGTTAATCAAGATAAGGTCGTCGAGTCCGGTCCCGAACAGGTCGCCCGCGACCACCCTCGTGTAATTCCCTTCGACTGGCAGCGCGATCGGGTAGCGACCCGAGGCCGTGACATTCGTCGTGCTCTGAATGTAGATCGTCGGATTATTGGTCAGGAGCAAGGCGACCGAGGTCTGACCACCACCGATATTGACGATCGCATAGTCGCGAATCGAGTAGTCCGTACCGAGCGTCAGGTTGACCGGCGACTCGAACTGGGCGGTCGAACCATTGACGCCGAATCGTTCGAGAACCTGGCCATTGTTTTCAATGTTGACAATGTTGGTCACACCCGGCTGCGACTGCGGAAAGACCAGCGGCGAGGGATGCGGCAGCGGGATCGCCGACTGAGCCGGTGAAAAGATCCCGTTGCCGCCCGACAGATAAGTCTCAACCTGCCCCGTTCCGGCCTCGGTGACCAGAATATCGGGGAGACCGTCGTGATTCAGATCCACGATGGCAAGACCGGCCATCTTGACATCGACCTGAAGACTCGTCGTTTTCAGAAAGTTCGAGCCCGACCAGTCGCTACAAATCGTGATCAACCCCGTGTCGAGATTCGCCAGGATCAGGTCCGATTGGCCGTTGTGGTCGAGATCGGCCGAAGTCACCAGGTAATTCCCGGGCACCAGGCCGAGTTGCAGGACGACCGGACCGCGAGAGCCGGCGATTTCCATGGCGCTGGCGTAGTTCAGTTCGACGTAAGCGATCCCGGTCTGCTCGTCGAAAAAAACCACGTCGGAGGCGCCGTCGCCATTGAAATCGCCGGTGACCACGGCCGAAGTCGTGATGCCGGGCAGCGAGTAATTGTAGGGGATAAAGCTTCCGTCGGGCAGTCCGACCAGTAATGAGAGGTTGTTCGACGTCCGGTTGACGGTTCCCAACTGGTAATCGCCGTGCGAGTCGATCCCGCCGATCACCAGCGAAATCGGTTCCTGGCCGACCGGAAACTGACGAGCCGGCGCGAACGTCCCATCGCCGAAGCCGTAAAGCACGGAAATCTGGTTGGAACCGGTGTCGGCGACGGCGAGGTCGAGAATTCCGTCATGATTGAAATCCCCCTCGATCGGCGATCGGGGCGACTTGCCGACGAGGTAGCGAACCGGACTCTCGAAGGTTCCGTTCCCCAGCCCGAGCAAGATCAGGACTTCGCCCAGACTGGCATCGGTGACCGCCAGGTCGGGCCGGCCGTCGCCGTTGAAGTCGCCGACGACCAGGCCCGACGGGCTACCGCCGACGTCGATCGTGTTGATCAACTGGAGGGTTCCGTCTCCCTGGCTGTTGAAGACGTTGATCGTCCCGGTCTCCGGGTTGGCGACAAGGACCTGAGGCACGCCGTTGCCTTCGAGATCGGCCGAGATCGTCGGCAGG
Organism: Planctomycetota bacterium; assembly: GCA_021778575.1. Lineage (GTDB taxonomy): Bacteria > Planctomycetota > Planctomycetia > Isosphaerales > Isosphaeraceae > Tundrisphaera. The sequence goes on along the minus strand of JAJYCH010000369.1, from coordinate 2,865 downwards.
TTCGGAGCGATCAGAGGGATCGTCTCCGGATTCGTGAAAGTCCCATCCCCGTTGCCAAAGACGATCTCAAGAGTGCTCGACTGAAAGTTGACGTCGACGATGTCGAGATGACCGTCTCGGTTGAAATCACCGACGGCCACGCCGTAGGGGTCGGTCCCGGCCGGAAGCCGAATCTCGGGAGCGAACGTCCCGTCGCCATGCCCCATCAAAACAGAAAGAGTGTTCGTGGTATCATTCCCGGTAACGATGTCGAGGTTCCCGTCGCCGTTGAAGTCGCCGATCGCGAGCGGATAGGGGCTGCCGTCCACCCCCAGACTGACCGGCGCTCGAAACGTTCCATCACCATTATTGATCAGCAACGAGACTTCCGACGGACTGGAAAGACCATCGGCGACGACCAGATCGAGATGACCATTGTTGTTGAAGTCGCCCGCCGAGACGAACCAGGGTTGGGCTCCGACCGGATAAGCGACCGAAGCCGCGTAGCTTCGCGGGCCCGTCGCCAGAAAGACGCGCACGTCATTCGAGCCGGAGTCGGAAATCGCCAGGTCGGGACGACCATCGCCGTTGAAGTCGCCGATGGAAATCCCCGACGGACCAAGGCCCACGGGAATGGTGATGGCATTCGCAAAGGTGCCATCCTTGAGCCCGTAGTAGACGCCGATCGAGTTCCCCAGGTAGTTCGCCACGACCAGGTCGAGATGACCATCACCGTCAAGGTCGGCCGTCTTCAGATATTCCGGCCCATCAGCCGTCCCCAGAGTCTGGATCGGCTGGAACGTGCCGTCACCCTCGCCTCGAAAAATCATGACGGTATTCGTGTAGTAATCGACCACGGCCATGTCGGGGATGCCGTCGCCGTTGAAGTCGCCCACGGCCAGATCCGAGGGTCCGGAACCGGCCGGGATCAGGATCGGGTCGCGAAAGGTCCCATCGCCGCGTCCCAGAAAGACCTCGACCAGGCCCAGACCGGCGTCGGGGACGAGCAGGTCGTCGATTCCGTTACCCGTCAGGTCGGCGACCACCACGTCGTTCGGGCTGGCGGACGGCGACTTCAAGGGGGGGCTCGTGAAACTGGCATTGCCGTTGTTGATCAGGACCGAGACCGTCAGGCTGTTCGTGTCCGTGCTGACCAGATCGGCGAATCCATCGCCATTGAAATCGGCGGTCGCCAGTCCGAACGGTCCGGAACCGGTCGGGAAACTCGTCGGTGAGCCAAACGTGTCGTTGCCGTTGCCGAGAAACACGGAGACGTCATTCGATGTGGAATTCGCCGCCGCCAGATCGAGCCGGCCATCGCCGTTGAAGTCGCCGGCAACGATCGATTCGGCGCTCGGGCCCGCGTTGATCGTTCCCTTGAGACGATAGGCGAAACCGTCGTATCCGAAGATCGAGATCAGACCGGTCACCGGACTGATCGCGGCCAGATCGGAAAGTCCGGTGCCGGAGAGGTTCGCGGCGATCACGCCGGAGCATTCCGGACCCACCGAAAGTTGATAGTTCAACGGAGTAAAGGTATCGAGACCATTCCCATCCAGAAGGATGAGCTGCCCGGTCGAGCGGCTGCTCACCGCCAGGTCGGCGTGGCCGTCGTGGCTGAGCGTGGCGACCGTCAACGCCGACGGGCTCGGGATCGACCCGATCCAGTTCGCCTCGGCGAATGTCCCATCCCCCAGGTTGTGGAAGATTTCCACGCCATTCGCAAGACTGTCGGCGACGGCCAGATCAAGCCGGCCGTCGCCCGAGAAATCGCCCGCGACCACACTGACCGGACCCGGACGGGTGGGAAGCACTTGCGCGACCGAAAAGCCTCCCTGACCATCTCCCTTCAGGATCATGATGTCATTGGATAAACGGTCGACCACGACGAGATCGAGCCGACCATCGCCCGACAAGCTAGCCGCGAGAACAGCGGTCGGACCAGAACCCACGGGCACGGCGACGGGCGGCTGAAACGTACCGTCGCCGAGGCCATAATTGATCAAGACTTGATTATAATAATAATCCGGAACGACCAGATCGGGGTGGCCGTCGCCGTTCAGGTCGGCCGTGGTCACCTGATAGGCCCCTTCGGTCTCGTGGATCGACTGGCCGGGCGGAAGGGCCGACGAGAACGAGGTCGAAAGCTGAAATCCGCCCGCCGAGGCGGGATTGGAGACGACCAGCTCATACTGGCCGGCGGGAAGGTGTTGCGAGATCCGCTCGGTCGTGCTGTCGATGCTGCTGGCCTGGCTCTGGATCAGGACATGCCCCTGATTGTCCTGAAGCGACAGCAAGGTCTGCGCCGCCGAGGGCTGAACCGTCGCGGTCAGAAGTCCCTGGGTGTCGAGCGTGACCTGATAGATCTCCTGAGAACCGGGTTGAGTGAGATTGCCCGACTGAGTGACCGACGGATCGGTCGGCAGGCTGACCACGCCGACGGTGAACAGCGACGCTCCGCTCATCACGCAACGGTTTTCGAGCCGCTCGAACGCGGGAAGCCGACGGTCCGACCGGGCGGCGGTTCCGACCGGTCGCCCTCGGCCATTCCGGCTTTGCTTCGCGCGAACCGTTGGATCGGAGAATCGCGGTTTCACTTTTCCGTTCCTTCCTGCCGAGAGCCCATCGAAGCTCGACCGGCGCTGATCCGACCCCCCAGCGTGGCAAACGACCTGGTCCGGCGGATCAGGTCGAGCGAGCTATCCTTGCAGACAAAATCGTTCCAGAACTTCGGGCGATCCCCTTCGGGACAAAGCTCGATGGCCCGGGCCAGGAGCCGAAGCGCCTCGGCTCGATAACGCTCGGCCTCGGCAAGCATCCGCTGGTTCTTCTGGGGTGAAGATTCCAGGCAGGCCGCAGCCTGGCAGTAGACCCTCGCCGCGTTGT
>JAJYCH010000368.1 GCA_021778575.1 Planctomycetota bacterium | reverse complement strand
ATCGCTTCGCCCTCGTCGAGCTTGTCCTGTTCGAGCAGGACCACCGCGAGGTTGAGTTCCGTGGTGAGAATCTGGGGGTGACCCGTGGGGAGAACGTTCTTGAGGGCCTTCAGGGTCTCGTTGATCCCCTGGACGGCCTCGGCGAATTTTCGGAGTCCCACCCGGACGGCCGCCAGGTTGCCGCTGATCTGGAGTGTCTCGGGATTGTCGGGTCCGAGGACCTCGCGAGCCGATCCGACCACTTGGGCGAGGATTTCCTCGGCCTGTTCCTCTCGCCCCAGGTTGAGCAGGACCACGGCGAGCTTGGATCGGGCGAGCAATGTCTCGGAGTGGTCGGGGCCGAAGATCCGCATGTGTGTCTGCGTGATCTGGGTGAAGCTTGCCAGAGCTTCCTCGTAGTGGCCCTGTTCCAGCGCGATGGCCGCCAGGTCGATCAGCGGGTGGAGAGTCAACGGGTGCTCATCACCAAAGGTCTGATGAGCGAGGGTGGCCGTCTTTTCGAGGAGTTTGCGGGCCTCGTCGACTTTTCCGCGTAACCTCAGAACGCCACCGACCAGCTCGCCGGCCTCGAGAGTGGCCTCGTCGGTCTCGCCCAGGAGCTTGGTCCGGCCCTGGAGGGCCTTGACGCTATAATTTTCGGCTTCCTCGTACCGCGCCTGCATCAGCCGGAGTCGGCCGAGGTAATAGAGGGCCGAGAGCCGGTCGAGTTCGTCCGCTTCGGGTAAGGACTCGCGAAGCTTGATCGACCGGAGGAGTTCGGCCTCGGCCTGGGGAAGCAGACCGAGCGCCAGGTAGCTGGCACCGATGGTCTCGCGAATCGACCCCTCGATCTTGGGGTATTTGGCGAACCGGGTCGCGGCGAGCTGCACCGACCGGTCAAGCAAAGCCGAGACCGGGATATCGCTCCGACCGGCCAGGAATGGCGATGACCAGGCCAGGAGGTCGGAGACCAGAAACTTGTTGAGCTGGCGCGACGCTTCCCACTCCGACCGGATCTGGGCATTGGCCCGGCGCAATTCGAGCCAGTTGACCAGGATGCCGGTTGCTCCGACGAGTGTCGTGATCAGCAGCGCGGCGGCGAGTCCCGCGACGACCGGCTTGCGCTTGCACCACATGACAGCGCGGGTCACGCCGCCGACCTGTCGGGCGGTGATCGGTCGACCGTCGAGCCAGCGTTCCAGGTCGTCGGCCAGCTCTCCGGCCGAGTGATAGCGCCTCGACGGGTCTTTCTCCAGGCACTTCATGCAGATCAGGCAGAGATCGCGCGGGATCGACGGGTCGTACCGGGCGGGCGATTCGAGCGCATTTTCGCGAACCGCGTCGAGGATTTCCAGGATCGTCGTCCCTCGGTGCGGGGCCTGACCCGAGAGCATCGTGTAGAGGATGGCTCCCAGACCGTAGATATCGGTCGAGGTTGTGATCGCTCCCTGGGACGCGGTGGCTTGCTCGGGCGCCATGTAGCCTGGAGTTCCCAGGAAGATGCCGGTCTGCGTGGCGTCGATCTCGCTGGTATCGATCCGTTTGGCCAGACCGAAGTCGGTGACATGCGGCGCATCCTGGTCGTCGAGGAGGATGTTGCCCGGCTTGAGGTCGCGGTGGAGTAGCCCTCGTTCGTGAGCATGCTGGACGCCTCGCGCGGCTCCGGCGAGAATCCGCGTGATGGCGGTAAAGTTGCCTCGGAGCCGCGAATTCGCCTGCTGAAGGGTCTCTCCGGCGATCAGCCTCATGCTGAAAAAGGGCAAACCCTGATGAATTCCCACCTCGTGGATCGCCACGATGGCCGGGTGGTCGAGAGCGGCGACCGCCTCCGCCTCGTGCTGGAACCGGCGGATTTCCGACTCGCTCGGCCGCCCATCGGTCCGGATCAACTTGAGGGCCACGATCCGGTTCAGGCTGATCTGTCGGGCGCGGTAGACGATCCCCATCCCGCCTCGGCCAAGGACGTCGATCAGCTCATAATCGCCGATCATCCTGGTCCGAGAACCCGTGGGCCGATCAGCCGGGCCGTCGTCCATCAGGAATCTGGGCGAAGTGGCCTTCGACGGGTTTTCGCTCCCGTCGCTGGTCGGCTCCGGCCGGGGACGATGGCGAGGGGCATCGGTTGCCGCAGCCGTCGGAGCTTCGGAATTATCCGGGATGATCAGGTCGGCGCGATCGACGGAGGAAATAAGGGACTCGCCGGTGTCCTGGGATTCCCGTTCCAACGGTTCGGAACGATTTCCCGTGGGGTGTCCCGGCATGGTGAAGTCTCCTCGGAAGCGACTCGTTCGCGCTTCGTGGCGGCAATCAGGGAACCTTCCCGAGAAATGAAGTGCTCCTAAGATAGGGAATTTCGGTCAGAATGCCAACAAAAACTTGTTGTTCCCGGCTGATTGGGTGTCTGTCACCACGAGAGCTTGAGGCGTCACTGGGTGATCGACTCGCGGTTCTTGAGAACCATGTCGAGCGTCGGAAGGTTGATCCGGTGACGCGACCGATTCTCGGATCAAGGCTTCTGGTTGAGCACTTCCAGGGTGATCCGGCCTTGCTCGCCGACCTGCACCTGGGCCGAGGTTCCGCAGCATTTGCAAGTCCCGTGGAGTCGATCGGGCGAATGACCGACGCGCTGGTGAAGTTCGAACGATCCGGCGCAGTTCGGGCAGGTCAGAGGCATCGAGAAGACTGAGTTTTCGGCACGAGACAGATCCGGGGCCGCCACCCAGGGCAGGCTACCCGAGGGAACATACCGCTGATAGGTGCTTCCCAGATTGCTTCCCCAGATGACCCGAACGATCGAACGATTCGCCATCGGGACCTCCGGCGCCCGCGTGGGGATCAACTCGTGAGTCGTCGAGAGCGCCAGGTCCAGCATCGTGTGCGTCATCATGCCGAAAACTCCTTGCGGATTAAGTGATCGCGGGCCGCCGCGATCGAAAATTAAGGCGGATGATCGAGTGAACTTCCTCGTTCCCAACCAACAAAAAAAGGCGTTGGCCCGATCCGCTCAAACATCCCTGCTCAAGGGCAGTGGTTCCAACTGTAAAGTTTGTGCTCGATCAGAGAGTTCCGGGTTCAAAAAAGCGGCTGTACGAAAATTTCTCATTCCGAAAAAGTGAACCTGTTGCTTTTTAGCACCATTTCGAACGGATCGAGCGATCCTGGCGGGGGGCGGTTGGAACCGATCTCGCCAGCTCGCGTCTTGTCGCGGGGCTCGATCGCCTTTAACCTGGAGCGAATGGGCCGATCGGAGCGGCCGGGATGGATTTTCTCCTCGATGGATAGGACGACGACCTGATGCGTGCTCCCGCGGGTTTACTGGCTGGGATCTTGGGCCTGGCATGGGTGTCGAGCGGCGTGTCGGCCTTCGGCGGCGATGACGTTCGGCTGGCCGATTATTTCGGGTTCCTCCCCCTGGAGGTTTATAAGCTCGATAACCGGATCAACGGCCTGGTGATCCGCGACTTCGACGGTGACAAGATCGAAGATATCGCGGTCATCAACAATGGTCGGTCGCGGATTGACCTCCTTCTGAGCACCCCCCGGACCGGCGACGATGCCGACTTCGGCGAACCCGATAAAGCCAAGGACAAGGAGGTCAACAAGATCTCCAGCGACCGGCGGATGCGGCTGGTCAGCGTCCCCGTCAACAAGGAAGTCGTCAGCCTTCAGGCGGGCGACTTCGACGGCGACGGCAAGCTCGACCTGGTCTATTACGGCACCCCGGCGGGGATCGAGATCCTCCACAATAAGGGTGGCGGCAAGTTCGGCGACATCAAGAAGATCAATACCGGCGAGGCGATCGAGGCCCCCGGCTCGCTGGCCGTCGGCGACCTCGACAACGACGGCCGGAGCGATCTCGCCTTGATCACCAAGGATGAGATCCTCCTGATGTTTCAGCGCGAGAAGGGGAAGCTCGGCGAGATCGAGCGACTGCCGCACACGCTGGAGAACCCCCGGATGGTCAAGATTCTCGACCTCGACGGCAACGGCCTGGCCGATCTGGTGATGCTCGACGGCGGCGAGGCCGACCCCATCCGCGTCCGGTTCGCCACCGAGAAAGGGAAGCACGGCCCCGAGGAGCGATTCGCCGTCGAGCCGCTGCGGGCTTACGCGTTCGGTCAGGTCGATAGCAAGCCCGGCGACGAGATGGTCTTGATCGAAGGTCAGTCGGGCCGGACCCGCGTCCTCACGCTCGGGACCGATGACGATGAGGAGGGCAGCCGAGGGCGGCTGAGCTTCTATCCGCTCCCACCGGGCAGCGAGCAAGGCCGGGCGCTCGACATGGGCGACCTCGACGGCGACGGCAAGTTCGACGTCGTCGTCACGGACCCGAGCCGGGCCTTGTTTGTCGTCTATCGCCAGTCGGGCAAGGCCGGCCTGGGCGAGAGCAAGACCTTCCCCGGCCTGGTCGGCGGTGGTCCGGTCAAGCTCGGCGACCTCGACGGCGACGGCAAGGCCGAGGTCTACGTCGTCTCCGAGAAAGAAAAGCAACTCGGCCAGAGCGTCCTGAAAGACAACCGGCTGACCTTCCCAACCGCCTTGCCGATCACCGGCGAGCCGGTGGCGATCGAGATCGCCGACCTGGGTGGCGACAAGTCGCCCGAGATCCTCTACGTCACCCGTGACAAGGCTGAAGGATCGACGGCCGACGTCTATACTCTCCGGGCTCTCGCCCGCGAGAAATCGGGCACGTTCGTGCCGTTCCGCTGGGGTCCGGTCGACAGCGTTCCGCTCAAGGGGGTCGGCGGAGTTCCGCCCCGGTTGGTGGTCTTCGACATCAACCGCGACGGCCAGCCCGATGTTCTGGTCTTCGACCTGTTCGGCCCGCCGCTCTTGCTGCTCGGCCGGGCGGGAGAGCCCCCCGCCCCCGCCGCCGGTGGACTCGGGCCGCTCGCCGACGCCTCGCCCGTCGGCCTGAGCATCGCCAACCTCGATGGCCCCTCGCTGATCATCGCCCAGCAGTCGTTCGCCCGGAAACTCTTGCTCGACAAGGATGGCCACTGGGTCGTCCAGGACCAGTTCGACTCGGGCCGGCCTTCGGCGGCGATCCAGGGCGTCACCGCGATCGACCTCGACGGCGACGGCGTCAAGGAAATCGCGATGCTCGACCGGACCTCGAAGTCGCTCCTGTTCCTCGCCAAGAAGGACGGCACGTATCAGCCCAGCGGCAAGCTCTCCGTGGGCGCGTTCGACGACTTCAAGGGGATGTACGTCACCGACCTCAACGGCGACGGTCGCGAGGATCTCTTGCTCTCGGGAGCCTCGCGGTTCGGCGTCGTCCTGGCCGGCCAGAAGGGGCTCAAGTTCAAGACTCTGGCGAGCTACGAGTCGCCCCGGAACGAGGCCCGGTTCGGCGACCTGATCGTCGGCGACCTCAACGCCGATGGCCAGCCCGACATCGTTCTGACCGACGTGGTCGATCACTTCGTCGAGTTCGCCACCTTCGGCGCGGATAACGACCTGACCCGAGCGTTCGCCTTCAAGATCTTCGAGAAGAAAGCCACGAGACGAGGCGCCGAACTCGAACCCCGGGATCTCGCCCTCGGCGACGTCGACGGCGACGGCCGGACCGACCTGATCCTCATC
>JAJYCH010000367.1 GCA_021778575.1 Planctomycetota bacterium | reverse complement strand
TCCGTGAGCATGGGATTCGAGCGACGTCTTTCCATGCTCACGGAGTACCGAGAGCATGCCACCCAGCGACGCGAAGTTCACCGACTTGCGTTCTCCTCATCCATCGCGTAGGCGACGCAGGCGCGGATGTCGTTCTCGGACAGCTCGGGATGGGAACGGAGGATATCCGCCCAGGTCCAGCCATCGATGATCAGCGAGACAACATGCCCGACCGTGACCCAGGTCCCTTTGACGACCGGGGAATCGTCGGAAACCTCGAAGTCGAAGGTCAGGCGGTCGCGATAGTGTGGCGTCTCGTCGTTCTCGTCGCGGATCGATTCATCGACGCTCGGGACAATCGGCCATTCGTTCGGTTCGATGGCGGACGGCTCGGGTATCGCGATCAAAACCTTCGAGCCCGACTTCGCGGTCTGGAGCGATCGGCAGGCCTCGAACACCGCGAACCCGTCGCGAAGCGTCCGAGCGGCGTCTTCGACCACGGTGGGCCGGATTCTCGACCTGGCCGGGGTCGACTCCTGATCGTCGGCTCCGCTGGTCGACCGTTTCCGCTGGCGTTCCATGGCGTTCTTCAGCCGCCAGGCCGCCTGGGTCACATAATCGGCCAGCAATCGTTCAATGGGACCGGCAGGGTCGAGTTCCTCGCGGATCTCGTCGGCGAAGCTCTCGAATTCCGCGACCCGATCGGTTTTGGGACCAGTCGGTCGGGCTGGTTCTTGGTGGGAAATCGGGACCAGATCGACTTCAGAGGTGGAGCATTCCATGACTGGTCTCCCCAGGTGGCGAACCTTCGTTGAAGCGTCCAAATCTGGGGTCGCCCGGATCGGCGACCCACATACGTCGGACGTCAATAGATTCGTTAGCCGGGCCAATCAAGTAACACACAACTTGACAGGAAGATCGAGATGGATCGATTTTCCGATCGCTCAACCGCGACGCAACGCCCGTCCTGGAGTCGCGCCGGTGGGCTCTCCGTCTTCGAGAGCGAGAATCCCGTTGACGATGACATGCTTGACCCCTTCGGCCAGAGTTCGACCGGCGGCGTAGGTCGAACGATCGGTCACCGTCAGCGGGTCAAACAGCGCGAGGTCGGCCACGTAGCCGGGCCGGACGAGACCCCGGTCGGTCAATCGATAGCGTCGAGCGGCATGAGTGGCCAGGTGCGTGATCGCCTCGGGCCAGGTGTAGTCGCCCAGTTCTCGGGTGTGATAGCCGAGGTAGCGCGCGAACGCTCCCCAGCCTCGGGGGTGCGGGAACCCGCCTCGAAAGATTCCGTCGGAACCGGCCATGTGCGACGGGTGCCGCAAGATCGCCCGGACATCGGCCTCGGTCCGGTCGTTCGCCCGGAAATTCACGACACCGACCGCCAGGTCCGAAGCGACCAGGATCTCGCAGATGAAGTCGCAGGTGGTGAGCTTCGCCCGCTCGGCCGCCTCGGTCACCGTCAGCCCCTCGGCCCATTGCCAGGACGGTTCGGCGACCATCGCCAGATGCATCTTGTCGAGCGGATACTGGGTCGGGGCGGTGAACCATTCCGACTTCAGCCGGTCGCGGATCGCCGGCTGCGCCAGCCGTTCGAGGGTCGGTTCGTTCCCCCCTTCCTGGACCCAGGCCGGCAGCGCGACCATCCCCAGGATCGTACTTCCGGCCAGGTAGGGATAGGTGTCATAAGTCAGGTCATGACCGCGAGCCAGGCCGTCATCGAGGAGCGGCAAGAGCAGGTCGGCCGGACCGTTGTAGTGCGAGATATGCGCGGCGACTCCGGAAAGCCGGGCGATCTCGTAAACCTCGTCCATCCCGATCCGCGCGTTCTGGCCGTAAGCGCGCATATGTGTGACATAAACACCATTGTCGGGAACGATCGCCTCGCAGAGCGCGGCGATCTCGCGAGCGTCGGCGTGTCGGCTGGGCAGATAGTCGAGACCGGTCGAGAGACCAACCGCTCCCGCGTCCATCCCCTGTCGAACCAGGCGCTGCATGGCCTTGAGTTCGTCGTCGGAGGCAGGACGAGGGTCGTGCCCCATGACCTCGATCCGGACGTTGCCGTTAGGGATCAGATAAGCGATATTGAGGGCCACCTGACGATCGAATCGCGCGAGATACCCTTCGACCGAATCCCAGTCGTACTCGATATTCGACGGGTTGCCGTTGAACCCGGCGGTGTAGCGTCTCATGTAATCAATGGTCGACTTCGACCCCGGCGCGAACGAGCAACCGTCCTGACCGATGATGTAGGTCGTCACCCCTTGGCGGAGCGCGGGCAGGTGGACCGGATCGGCCAGGAGCATCAAATCGCCGTGGACGTGAGCGTCGATGAAGCCGGGAGCGATGTACAGACCGGTCGCGTCGACGACCTTCCTCGCGGTGAGATCACCGAGGAACCCCACGTCGAAGATCATGCCGTTGAGGATCGCGACTTCTGCCCGATAGGCCGGTCCGCCGGTCCCATCGATCACCCAGCCGTTCTTCAAGATCAGGTCGTAGTCCATTCTGGATTCCTGGGAAAGCGAGGCTGAATCGGATCGAAATTTTCGGAGAGGACTCGGCGAACCACGAGTTGCCGCCGTTGCCTGTCATCGATTCATGCCGACTTCTTTGGGTTATCAATCTGTTCCCATAGATACCACATGGCGACGGTCCGATAAGGCCGCCATTTTTCGGTCAAGGCGTGGCATTCTGTGGGTTTGGGCGGGGCTTCGAGCTCGTAAAAGCTCTGGAGACCGACCCGGATACCCAGGTCGCCGGGCGAGAGAACGTCGATCCGACCGAGGGCGAAGATCAGGAACATCTCGGCCGTCCAGTTGCCGACCCCCTTGATCGACGTGAGCGCGGCGATGATCGCCTCGTCAGACCAGGTGTGAACCTCATCGAGCGGAACATGGCCGTCGCGGACCGCGTGCGACAGATTCAGGACATACCGCGCCTTGACGCCCGAAAGCCCGACGCTCCGGAGCCCTTCCTCGCCGAGTCCGATCAACGGTTCGGGCGAGTGCGGCTCACCGGCCAGGTCGCGCAGTCGCTTATCGACCGACCCGGCGGCCTTCGCCGAGATCTGCTGGCCGATGATCGCGCGGACCAGCGTGCCGAACCGATCAGGGCGAACCTGGAGCCGGCACGGGCCGACTTCCTCGATGATCCGCGCCCACTTCGGATCAAGCTGTCGAAGGTGATCCACCCCGTCCGACCACGGATCGACCGCCTCATGGGCACCGGCAATGATGATCGAATTCTTACGCTTGGCGGACTTTGTCGGCGGCACCAGTTCGCTCCGATTCAACTTGTCTCGGGCGGGATTCCTGCTCGATCATGACACGACGGGCTCAGATCGGAAACGGCTCGGCCAGCACGAACTCGGGATGATCGGTCAGGAACCGCGCGATTCGACTTTCACGCTTCAACGCCTCGGGCAAGAACGCCATCGCCAGGTCGATCCGCTCATCAGGCTCGGCGCAACTGAACCGCAGAAAGCCGCGCCCGGCCTCGCCGAATGACTCGCCGCCCAGACAGGCCACGCCAAAATGGTCGTCGGCTCCTTCGAGCAAGTAGAGTGCCAGCCCTTGTGAGGTGATCCCCAAGCGGTTGCAGAGTTGGCGGACGTCGGGGAAGACGTAGAACGTCGCGACCGGCTGCGCGACCGTCAAGCCGTCGATACCGTGCAGACCGGCCACCAGTCGCTCGACCTTGCGGCGAAATTTGCTCATGTCGGCATCGCGGGCCTCGCGATCGTGTTCGAGGGCCGCGAGCGCCGCTTGCTGGACGAACGGCGGGCTGCAAGAGGCCGTGGTGTTGATCAGCTTGCCCATCGCCTCGACGACGTCGGGATGAGCCACGGCGAAGCCGATCCGCCAGCCGCTCATGCTGTACGACTTGCTGAAGGTGAACGCCGAGACCACGTGGTCGATCATCCCCGGCTCGGTCATGATCGACTCGTGCCGCCCCGACCAGACCATGTGCGCGTAAGGCTCGTCGGAGAAGACCATCAGGTCGGTCCCCTGGACGACGTCGGCGATCTGCTTCAGGTCGGTCCGGGTCGCGACGCCGCCGGTCGGGTTCTGCGGCGAGTTGAGGAAGATCGCCCGAGGGCGAGGGTCGGTCGCGAGGAACCGGGAGACATCGTCAGGGCTCGGCCGGAATTGATTCTCGACCGTCAGCGGAGTCAAAACCGCTCGGGCTCCTCGACGTTCGAGGTTCGGGATGTAAGTCGGGAAATGGGGGCTGAAGATCAGGACGCCGTCGCCCGGCTCAAGCAGAGCCTCGGCGAAATACTGCTCGAACGGCTTCGCCCCCGAAGCCACGACGATATGCTCGGGACCAACGTCGAAGCCGAACTCGGTGTTGACCGACTTCGCCGCCGCCGCTCGAAACGCGGGCAAACCCAGACTCGGACCATAGCCGGTCTGATTCGCCTCGATCGCCGCGATCCCGGCGGCCTTGGCGGCGGGAGTGGTCGGAAACGGGCTATCGCCGATTTCAAGCTCGACGACGTCTTTCCCCTGGGCCTTGAGCGCCCGTGCCCGAGCCAGAACAGTGAACGCCATCTCGGGCTGGAGCTGACTCGCCAGGCGGCTCAGTCGAGGCATGGGTCGGGGGCTCCCGGAAGGAATCTGTCAGAGACCAAGGAACCGCCTGATATTCACGATCGCGACGCGATCGCCCGGGCCAACGGGTGGACCACACGGGGGACGACGTAATTCCGGACCAGTTCTTCGCCGATCGCTCGCTGGTTGCGGAACGATTCGAGGAATGTCCGGTCGGGTCCGTTGCCCCAGTACTGGCGGACGGTCAAATAGACACTGATCTGATCCTCGTCGAACTCGCCGGTCCGGACCTGGAAGGCGTTGGTCCGGGTCTCGATTGATAGTCGCGCCTGGAGCCGGCACGATTCGTCGAGCGCCAGGGTGATCGACGGCTCGTAGTTGAGAATCTTCGAGCCGGCCAGGTTCGACAGCCCCTCGAACGACGGACCGACCCCCAGGGCCTCGGCGACTACTTCGTCGTGCGGGCCGTCGTAGTCAAAATCGAAGCCAAACATCACGTCGAGCGCCTCGCAATCGAGGACGCTGATCGTCAACAGATGCGGTGCGAGTTCCAGAACCAGCTCGTGCTGAGCATAAGCGGCGTCGAGCGTCTCGGGGTTGACGTGCCCCGAGCAAAGGCGACGGGGTTCGATCGCCAGGACTCGATACGACTCCTGTTCCTTGTCCCCTTCGAGCACAAGGTCCCCTTCCTCCTTCGTGTAGAAGTTCCGGAGGTCGGGGAATCGCTTCTTCATCTGTTCGAAGAAGTGGAGCACCGTATCCCGGCTGGTCGGCAGCTCCATCTCGGTGTTGAGGTTCACATTGACGTAGAAGTCGTCGGATTCCGCCAGATACTTGTTCATCCTGATCCGTCCCGCCGGTGGCCTGTCCCATTCCGTAGGGCAGGATTCATCCTGCCGTTCCACTCCGGTCGGCTGGTTGAATCCTGTCCTTCATTGTAATCTTCGATCATCTTGCCGTGTCGCGGGGATTCTTGAGGGACTCGAATTCCATCGGACAGTTTCGGCAATCCGCAGGGTGGGTCGAGTGC
>JAJYCH010000366.1 GCA_021778575.1 Planctomycetota bacterium | reverse complement strand
CGAGTAGACACCGACGTAACTGGCCTGGATGTAAAGTCCCGCGTTTCCCGAGTTGATGATCGCCAACCCTTTAACAATCGAGTACGGGGCCTCGATCGAGAGCCCGACCAGCCCCGGATCATTAGCCTGACTGCCATCGATGACGATCTGGGGAACCTTGCTCGACGGCGAATAACCGGGCTGAGTCGTCCCGTCGATCGTGACCTGGTTGGTGATGGCCGGTAAGGCCGATTGCAGCAAGATCCGCTGTTGACCATGCCCAATCGCGAAATCGATCGTGTCGGGAGTGAAGTCGTTGTTGACACTCTGGATCGCGTCGCGGAGCGACCCCGTCCCGGAGTCGAGCGCACTGGTCACCGTGTAGACCGTCAAGAGTAAACGGGACTCGATGGCCTCGGGCCGCGGAATAACGCGATGACGGGCTGGTTGCGCTGGTCGACGTCGACAATGAGAACGCATGAACAGGTCCCATCATGGGTCAATTCGGAAGTCGGATTCAGAAATCCAATGACCGAGTCATCCGTTGGCGACAATTATGCGACTTTTTCGGGATCATTTGTCGAGAACGAGCGGCGTCGCAATTCACCAGGGCCAGAATTCGAGAACTCGACGTCCTATCATCCATCCCGGTTTGACTCCGGTCAAATCAAAGCCCGGCTCATTCAACAAATTGACAATCCGCCACCATCCAGGGTATTTCTTCAACATTCAACAACTTTGCCTTGCTCTTGATCGGCAAAACCCTCATCATCAATGCAATCAGCATTGAACTTATTGCACCATTCCGCCTTCGCGTCTCCTCGACGGAACCTGAAACGACGAGGTGCTCGAAGCCGAGCCCAGATTTTCCGCTGACGACTGGACGATGAACTGTTATCACTCTCCATGCCGAGCATTCTGAATCAAGGAATTCCATGAGCTATCACCCGGATGACACGATGAAACGACGCTGGTTCTCGCGATCCGTGTTCGCCCTCCTGGCGTTACTCGCCGTCGATCAAACCGCCGAAGCGGGTCTGACGCTTCTATCCTCCTCCGGCTCGACCTCTTACTCAGTCTTCGCGACCACCACGCCGACAAGTAACTCGGCAGCTTACAAGCAGATTGCCAATAGCGACGGCACCATGAGCAACACCGTCTTGCTCTCTCCCGGCAACGGTTTACCAACTCTGGTCCCCCCCTCCACGAGTTCCCTGTCTTTCAGCGCCTCGACGCTATCGCCCTACTTCCTGTCGTCGGTGACCAACGGCGCGAACAACTTCGGCTCGGCCACCACCGAGGTCTACGCCTCCACTTCGGGACAGCAAGGAAGCTTCACCAGCCAGGGAGGCGTCTACTGGAGCCTGAAGACGAATCTGTCCGACAGCATCCCTGCCGGCACAAATGCTGCCTCGGTCTCGTTCTCGATCGCCACGGCGACCTACCAGAATCTGACGTCCTCGGCCATGACCTTCACCCCGGGCGCGATCATGAGCATCAGCGGCACTTTGGGTGGACCCAGCAGCTATATCGCCGCCGGCCTGGCCACGACGATCAGCACGACCGACGGTGAAAGTGTTTCCACGACCGTCCTCGATACCATCACACTCGCCGCCAACGGGACTGGAGCCACGATCGCCGCTTACGGACACGGAACAAACGAGGCCGCCTCGGTCACCGCTTACAACAATACCGTCTCCGGGACGGGAACCAGCCTCGACCCCAATACCGTCACTCTCAACCCCTATTCCTCGATCACCATCACTTCTTACCTGACCTTGATTTCCGATCCCGGCTCATCGATTGGAATCACCAACACGCTGGCACCCGGATTCCCCTCGGGCTCGCAATACCTGCCCGACTTCGGCTCGTTCGCCAGTTCCCAGACCATGGTTCCCGAGCCCTCGTCGATCATCCTCCTCGGAAGCGGACTGGCCACGACGGGACTCTGGCTCCGAAAGCGAAACCGGCCACGAAACCCGACCGTCTGACCAGCGGAAACCCAGGATCATCGCTGATTGCACATTCCGAGGCGGGACGACCAAACACCGGTCGTCCCGCCTTTGCTCGTCCATGGCTCGGAACTGGGGTGGAACGATGATCAGCCGGCTTTGTTGCTTCGCCTCCGTCCGAGTTTGTGGAGGGTGTACCCATATTTTCTTGGGGTCGTTCGCTCAAACAGACTCGGGGTGCCATGCTCTCGGTTCTCTGAGCATGTGATTGGCGACGTTTCTCGCATGCTCACGGAGTACCGAGAGCACGGCACCCCCAGAAAGTCTGGGGACACCGGCTTGTGGAATCTCGCGAGATTTGTCCTTTACAAGGGAGAGCCGGGGTGGAAAAATAGCAGTTTGCGATTCCGCGAGGAAGTGTCGAGGGTCGTGCCGTGCATGAGGAAGCGATCCGCAAGGCGGACGTGTTGATCGAGGCGCTGGGATACTTTCGCCAGTTCCACGGCAAATTCACAGTCATCAAGCTTGGTGGCTCGGTGATGGAGAATCCCGAGGCTCTCCGGGCCCTGCTGGTCGACGTCGTGTTCATGCAGACCGTGGGGATGCGCCCGGTAGTCGTTCACGGCGGCGGCAAGGCGATTACCCAGGCCATGGAAAAAGCCGGCCTCGAAGCCCGATGGGTCCAGGGCCGGCGCTATACCGACGACGCGACCCTGGCCATCGTCGCCCGGGTCCTTGCCGAGGAGATCAACGAGGATATCGTCCGCCACATCCGCAAGTTCGGCGGTCGGGCCTCGGGACTACACCACAAGACGACCCAGTGCCTCTTCGGAACCCGGCTGACCCTGCCCGACGCCAATGGCAACCCGATCGACCTCGGTCGGGTCGGCGACGTGACCGAGGTCGATGACGACCCGATCATCGACACCTGTCTGGCCGGGATCATTCCCGTCCTTCCCTCGCTGGCCGAAGACGCTCGCGACGAGGAAAACGGCCTCTACAACGTCAATGCCGACACCGCCGCCGCCGCCGTCGCCCGGGCGATCAAGGCCGAGAAACTCGTCTTTCTGACCGACACTCCCGGAATCCTCGCCGATCGTCACGACCCCAATTCCCTGCTCCCCAGCCTCACCCCGGCCGACTGCCGCGAGCTGATCGCCCGAGGCGTGATCGACAAGGGGATGATCCCCAAGGTTGAAGCCTGTCTCAGAAGCCTCGAAGCCGGCGTGAAGAAAGCCCACATTCTCGACGGGCGTCTGAGGCATTCGTTGCTGGTCGAGATGTATACGACCACGGGAGTGGGAACCGAGATCGTCCTCAAGCTCGATTCACCGAACGAGAGGCCGACCGGCGCTCCCGACCGCGTGGCGGTTTAATTTTCAAGCAAAGCGGTCAGCGGTCAGCAGTCAGCCAGAGGGAGTAACAGATCCTTTCCTGTCAAAGCGAACAATTCGGCGGCGGAGTTTGTCGTTCAATGGTCTCCGGGCAATTTTTGGAGGAATTGAAACCAGATTGCACTGAAGTTTCGCCATAAGATTCTTGAATGCCGGGTCATTCTTAAGCTTCTCGAGTCGATTCCTGATCCAGGGACTCGCAAGTGAAAAATTTCCGCGACCTCAAGGTCTGGGCGAAGAGTCACCAATTGACGTTGGATGTTTATCGAGCTACCAGGGGTTTTCCCAAGGACGAGCTTTATGGTTTGACGAGCCAGATTCGTCGATCTTGCAGCTCGATACCCGCCAATATCGCCGAGGGGTGCGGGCGTGGCTCAGATGCCGATTTTGGCCGATTCCTCCAGATCGCAATGGGCTCGGCTTGTGAACTGGAATATCATCTCTTGCTCGCCTGTGAACTCGAACTACTGTCCGTGGACGTTCACGAGTCTCTGGATTACCAAGTCATCGAGGTCAAGCGGATGCTGACCGCTTTACTCCAGAAGCTCAGAACCAGACCGATCTAAAATTCTGACCGCTGACCGCTGACCGCTGACCGCTCTTCGATTCCCCTGGAGCATTTCCCGTGTCCCAAGCCATGACCCAGACTTCGGCCGAGACGATCGCTCAGTTCGATCGCTATGTGGTCCCGAACTACCGACGCTATCCGGTCTGCCTGGTCAGGGGCGAAGGGTCCTGGGTCTGGGATGCCGAAGGACGACGACTGCTCGACTTCTTCCCTGGTTGGGGCTGCAACCTCCTGGGGCATTGCCCGCCCCGCGTCGTCGAGGCGGTTCGCGACCAGGTGGGCCAGTTGATCCACGTGCCCAACACCTGGTACATCGAAGCCCAGGGGCAATTCGCCCAGGCACTTTCGGAGCGGTCGTTCGGCGGCCAGTGCTTCTTCTGCAACAGCGGGGCCGAGGCCAACGAGGCCGCCATCAAGATGGCCAAGGCGTATGGACATCCTTCGGGACGCTACAAGATCGTCACCGTCGAAGGGGGCTTTCACGGCCGGACCTACGCGGCGCTGACCGCGACCGCTCAGCCCAAGTACCATGTCGGCTTCGAGCCGATGGTCCCCGGGTTCACCTATGTCCCTCATAACGACCTGGCCGCTCTCGAAGCCGCGCTCGACGACCAGACGGCCGCCGTCATGATCGAGCCGATCCAGGGCGAAGGGGGCGTCAACCTGCCGGCTCCGGGCTATCTCGAAGGGATTCGCAAGCTCTGCGACGCGAAGGGCGTCTTGCTGATCCTTGATGAGGTCCAGACCGGACTGGGACGGACCGGCGAATGGTTCGCGTACCAGAATTATGGTTTCGAGCCTGACATCTTGACCTGCGCCAAGGCTCTCGCGGCGGGGGTGGCGGCGGGCGTCGCGATCGCCAAGCCGCACGTCGCGGCGGCGCTCAAGCCGGGGATGCACGCGAGCACCTTCGGCGGCAACCCGATCGCCTGCCGGGCGGGAATCGCCGCGATCGAGACGATCGAGGCCGATGGCCTGCTCGAACGTGGGCGAGTGGTCGGCGAGCGGTTCCGGACTCACTTCGAAGGCTGGAAGGCCGAGATGCCTGGTTTGATCCGCGATATCCGGATCATGGGAGTCATGATCGGCCTGGAACTCTCGATGGACGCTTCCGGCATCGTGGCCGACTGCATGGAACAGGGATTGCTGATCAATGCCACGCATGGCACCGTGATCCGGTTGCTTCCGGCCTTGAACATCCTCGACGAACAGATCGACGAGGGATGTGGAATCCTGCTCGAAGCGCTCCGCCGCTCGACCCTGTGATCGAGATCTCGTCTGCTCCTGGGGCTCGTCTCATGACCCGACATTTTATTGATCTGTTCGACATCAATGCTGTCGAAGCCGCCGAGCTGCTCGACCGGGCCGCCACCTTGAAGCGGGAGGATCGGCTCGGCGATCGCCCGCAACTGCTTTCGGGGCGGACCCTGGGCCTGGTTTTCGATAAACCGTCGCTCCGGACCCGCGTCAGTTTCGAGGCGGCGATCACGCAGCTTGGCGGCAACGCGATCTTCCTCAACGGCAAGGATGTCGGGCTCGGCGTTCGCGAGAGCGTGGCCGACTTCGCGAGGGTCATCAGTCAATATGTCGACGCCCTGGCGGTCCGGACGTTCTCGCAAACGACCATCGAGGAGCTGGCCCGGCACGCGACGATCCCGATCATCAACGCCCTGTCCGA
>JAJYCH010000365.1 GCA_021778575.1 Planctomycetota bacterium | reverse complement strand
AGCGTCCCGATGCTTGACCGCGAAGGGCAGTCGATCGGGATCATCCAGCTCGTCAGCCGACCCGGCCGAGGGAGATTTCGGTCGGATGGCCTGGACTTGCTTGCCGCCGTCGCCGTGCCCATCGCCGTCACGGTCGAGAATCACCGACTGTTGCTGGCGAAGGCCGAATGGGCGGCCGCCGGAGAGATCCAGCGGGCCTTGTTGCCGCGCAAACGGCCGAGTTCGCCCGAGTACGTCTTCTGGGAACATTACGAGCCGGCGCAGGAAGTCGGTGGTGATTATTATGATTATATTCCCATTCAAGTCTCCGGCTCCGGTCCGGGAGCGACGTGGAAGCGTTGGGCCGTGGCCGAGGGGGATGTGGTCGGCAAAGGGATGCCCGCCGCGCTCTTGATGTCGAGCCTGTCGTCGGAGGTCCGCCATTTTGTCCGGACCGAGCCCGATCCCGCCCGGGTGGTCGAACGGCTGAACCGACACTTCTTCGAGGCCGATATTGTCGATAGCTTCATCACGTTCCTGCTCGTGATCGTGGACGCCTCCGAGCACCGGATCACCGTGGTCAACGCGGGGCACCTTCCTCCCCTGCTCCGTCGGAACTCCGGTCGGATCGAAGTCCTCGGCGAGGCGGAAGGCGGACCACCCCTGGGGGTGACCCCGGACCACAACTACCAGGCCTTCACGACCGATCTCGAACCGGGCGAGATCGTCGTGATGTTTACCGATGGAGTCACCGAGGCGACGGATTCCCGGAACCGGCAGTTCGGCTCGGCGGCCATCCGCAAGACGCTGGCGACCGCCCCCGCGACGGTTCCCGAGGTTGGTGAAGCGATCCTGAAGGCCGTCCGCAACCATGCCTCGGGTCGGCCACGGAGTGACGATATCGCCCTGGTCTGCTTTGGCCGGATCGATGCTCCGAGCCCGACCCTCTGAGCCTCAGCGCGGCTTGTCGAGCGGGTCGAGATCTCTGACCGTGATCAGTCGAGTACCCAGGCTCTCGTTGTAGTGCACCTCTCCCCGAACCCCCACTTTCCGGGCCAGCAAACGTGAGGTGGCAATCCCGGGCGGGATCGTAAGATAGGCAATCGGCACTCCTTGGGGACCGATCAAGGCATGGACCTTCTGCCCCTCCACTTTGCGAGAGGAAGCCTGAAGCAGCCCCTTGGCGTCGTATGAACGTTCGGACTGGGTCCGCGAAGCTCCGAGTTTCTGCTTGATCTGCGCGACTTTATCATCGATCCGCCGGCTCCGTTCGAGCGCGTCCTCGAATTTGCGGATCGCCGACTGGGCATCGCCTCCGCCGGGGTCCACCTGCGCGGGGCGAACCTGGGTATCGACGATTTTCGATCCGTCGAGCTTGATGCCGTCGGCCAGAACGTAGCGAACGTCCCCGTCGCTCGGAGCGATCGCCCGCCAGGTCCGGGCTTTGGGACCGGTTCCCACCGTCAGCGGGGGGTGGTCCAGCAGCCGGACAATGGCTCCTCGCTTCCGTTCGGATCTAGGCGGCCCGGGCATCCTGGCTCCGGCAGCGGCTGACCGAACCGTGGCTCGCTCGGCGGTGATCGTGCCCGTTCCGTTTTTCTGGTCCTGAACCATCGTCGCTTCGATCCAGAGAAACGAGCCTGGCGGCGGCGCGATTTTCAACCAGCCCGACGGGTTCGAGCCAAGAACCTTCACCCGATCGCCCCGATTCAATTCGACCGAGACGTAACTCGAACTATCCGCCTCGTCGAGAACCTCCAGCACGTCGACGATCACCTCGCCGCCGGTCTCGCGCGCCTCGGGCACGCTCGCCGGCGCGATCAGGCCGAGCCAGAAGGCCGCGAGCCAGGTGACGACCATCCGCAAACCAATCCTCGATTCCGAAAGTCAGGAAAATCGTCAACAAATCGAGCGGATCGAGACTCGGGAACCGTGGCAATACCCCAAAACCCCCAATTCGTCAACCCCACCGGACAATCCACGGTTTCGAGCCCTGGGACCTCACGCCTGGCCCGGCCCGGCGTTCTTGGATAAGCTAAAGGAAGGAGTTTGGCCCAGGAGAGACCAGTCCGATGCCGTTTGAAGCCGCGAGATTTCCGATCCAGCGTCCCCGGCGACTCCGGTCGCACCCCAAACTCCGCGATCTCGTCCGCGAGAACCGTTTGACGGTCGATGACCTGATCTACCCACTCTTCATCTATCATGGCCGCGACCTCAAGCGCGAGATCGCCTCGATGCCCGGCCAGTATCAGCTTTCACTCGATCGTCTGGGCGAGATGGTGGCCCAGGTTGTCGAGCTGAAGATCCCCGGTGTCTTGCTGTTCGGAATTCCCGAGCACAAGGACGCCACCGGATCGCGAGCGTCCGACGATGCGGGGATCGTCCAGGAAGCCACCCGGCTCATCAAGCGTCAGGCCCCCGAACTGCTGGTGATCACCGACGTTTGCTTCTGCGAATATACCGATCACGGCCATTGTGGCCCCTTGATCCACGCGACCGACGGCCGGGTCGACGTCGACAACGACGCCACCCTGCCGCTCCTGGCGGATCAGGCCGTGAGCCATGCTCGGGCCGGCGCCGACGTGGTGGCTCCGTCGGGGATGATGGACGGGATGGTCGGAGCGATCCGCAAGGGTCTCGACGCGGCAGGATTTACCGGAGTTCCCGTTCTCTCCTACGCTGCCAAGTTTGCCAGCGCCTATTACGGCCCATTTCGCGACGCCGCCGAGAGCACACCCGCGTTCGGCGATCGCCGGACCTATCAAATGGACGCCGCCAACGGTGACGAGGCGCTTCGCGAGGTCGCGATCGACCTGGCTGAAGGAGCGGATATGGTGATGGTCAAGCCTGCCCTGGCGTATCTCGATATCGCCCGGCGGATCAAGGAGACGTTCGAGGTCCCGCTAGCCGCCTACAACGTCTCGGGCGAATATGCGATGGTCAAGGCCGCCGCCGCCAACGGCTGGATCGACGAACGCCGGGTGGTCCTCGAAACCCTGACCGGCTTCAAGCGAGCGGGTATCGACATCATCTTGACCTACCACTCGCTCGATGTAGCCCGCTGGTTGAAGGAGGGTTGAACCGATGGCAACCGACCTGGAATCCGGCAAGCAAGAAGGCGAAGTCGTCCCGGTACGTCCCAGCCTGAAGATCACCGGGCTACACATCAAGGGGCTCAAGTCCATCGGCTCGCTCGACCTGCCCGAAGACGGGCTCGGCTGGAATGGCGAGATTCCGGACTTCGTGATGGTGGGCGGGATCAATGGCAGTGGGAAGACGACATTGTTGGAGTTTTTGGCGAGCTCTTTTGAGTACGCAGAACTTTTTACATCCAAAGGTCGAGACCCGATCCAACTTCCTCCTGCTCTTTCTGCCGCCGAGGCAAGGATGGATTTTGAGTTTTCGCTAACAGGCATTAGATATGAATCGAATCGATTCTTGATTGGGAATCAAAAGTTTTTGGATGAAAACTCAAGTGAAAACTGGTTTGGTCTTCTTCGTAGTTCCGCTGTCAGCAACCCGAACTGGGTGAATCCAATCGGTTCACCTCAAATGAATTTTCGACTTGCCGCTCAAGCTGTGAAACTAATGGCTCCTACGAGAGAATGGTCCTGCCCTCCTTGTGTCGTCTACTTTCCGTCCGAGCGAAGAACGTTGTTCAATCCCGACGCCGAATTCAATTTTACAGGAAATATTGAGGAAAACTCTGAGTTCGTTTACCGCTGGCAGACAGCCACTGATGTGAAAGCTCCAGACCAGATCATTAAAAATATATACAACATACGATGGGAAGACTTGAATGCGAGGGAGGCAGGTCTGGACTTGGAAACAAAAGGATTCGACGCATACTCCCAGGCATTCGACCGCTTTTTTCAAGGAAGAAAACGACTCAAGTGGACGGCCAAGGGAAGGCTGGTCGTCGAAACCAAAAATGGCGACATCCACGACCTCTCCGAACTCAGCAGCGGCGAGAAACAGGTCATCCTCTTCATGGGTGAACTGCTCCACCGCTGGCATCCCGGCTCGCTCATCTTGATTGACGAGCCGGAGTTGCATCTTCATGAAAGTTATCAAACCAAGCTTTGGGAAGCTCTGATCGATTGGCAGAAAGAGCGCGGTGGGCAGGTGATCGTGGCCACCCAGAGTGCTCATCTCTTTGGCCTGAGTGGGTTAGGGACGCGCGTCATCCTTAGCAGGCGTTCGCGATGAATGACGCCGGACACTTGAATCAAATCGAAGAAGACCTTCGAGACGCCCCCGAAGAGATGATCATCTATCTCGAAGGCAAAACCGATCCCGATGTTTTCTTCGCCCTGCTTGGATTACCAAGGCCTGCTGATGGGCTTCATCAAGGCGTCTTGGTCAAAGGATTGAAGGACGAAGGACGAAGAAGAGGCAGCGGTTCCAGCGCAGTGACGGCTATCGTCGATGTCGCCGCTCGATTCGGTCGGCCGAGAGTTTTCGGGATTGTCGATGGAGATGGGTTGCCGCTTGAATCGCTCGGATCGAAGTTCGATCCTCCTCATCTCGGTCCGTTATTTTTCTGGAAGGCTTATTGCATCGAGAATCAACTTGCAAAGACAGGTTGGCCCATCCTCTGGGGAGCAATGCCTGATTGGCAAGCCCAACTGTTCAATTATGGACCATATGTCGCGTTGAATCGGATCGGCGCGGAGTTGAGAACGATCATCCGAGATTTAGGACTGGAGAAGTTCACCAACCCGGTTTTGGGCAGTCAACTCCGGACCAGCGACGAAGTTTCCGCAGCATTATCAAGTGGCACGGTTCGTTTTCAGTCATACCACCTGGAACAGCGATTTCTTGAAGAACTCTCCGTCTATGAGCAAGCGATTGGTCTTGATCTGGATGTTGCCCACACGATGCTTAACGGAAAATGGCTGCTCAGGCATATGGCACCAAGCTTGACGGCTCGTGATCCCGACCAATGCCGGTTCGACTGGCTCGCCCACGCCATCTCCATCGGTGGTCTTGCTGAAGTTCGCGACTGGTGGGAACGTGTCACCGGTTGGCCTCCCTGAGCAGTCGAGACTCGATAATTTCGCCCGGTCCGGTTCAACCCGCAGAGACGCTCCCCATGCCTCCGATGCCGAAAACTTCCGTTCCTTCGTACAAGCTCGACAAGAGCCACGATGCCTTCGTCCGCGCCAACAAGGTTATTCCCGGTGGGGTGAACAGCCCGGCCCGGGCCTTTGGCGCGGTTGGTGGCGAGCCTCCGTTCATGGCCCGCGCCGAGGGTTCTCACCTTTATGATATCGATGGAAACCAGTACATCGACTATATCGGCTCATGGGGGCCGATGATTCTCGGCCATGCCCAGGCGCAGGTCCGCGAGGCGGTGGTCGAGGCGATGAGCCTCGGGACCAGCTTCGGGGCTCCAACCTTGCGCGAGGTCGAGATCGCCGAGGTCGTCGCGGCGGCGGTCCCTTCGATCGAGAAGGTTCGGTTCGTCTCGTCGGGGACCGAGGCCGCAATGTCGGCGGTCCGTGTTGCCCGAGGGGTGACCGGTCGCCACAAGATCGTCAAGATGGCCGGCCACTATCATGGTCATATCGATGCGCTTCTGGTCCAGGCCGGATCG
>JAJYCH010000364.1 GCA_021778575.1 Planctomycetota bacterium | reverse complement strand
CGTACCAGCCGCCGAAGAAGATCCCCATCCGCCCCGTGGGCGGAAGCTCGCGCCAGAACCGCCAGAGCGACGGACGTCGACGTTCTTCGGCCGAGGGCTTGCGCATCGCGTGGGTCTGGATGCCGCGAGCGTCGAGCCATTCGAGCAACAGGTTGACCGTCTCCGACTTCCCCGCGCCGCCGACCCCGGTGACGATCACGACAACCGAGATATCGGCCAGGGCCAGCTCCCGCTGGACCTCCAGAAGCGCCGCGCGGACTTCGGGAGCCTCGCGATCGTAGGTCTCCTTGTCGACCTTGAGACCCAGCTCGGCGCTTTCAAACATGAAGGACTGACCCTTTCGAACGAGATTCGCTCACCGTATCTTCACGGTATTATCGCCGGAATCTCGTCCGTCAGCCAGAACGATCTCACTCAGACCGCCGCCGTGGTGTACAGCGGCGTCATGACCTCGCCCGAACAGAGCCGGAGCGGGCGACCGAGCCGGTCGCGCAATTCGGTCTCGGGATCGACCCCGAGCGCGTTGTAGATCGTCGCGGCGAGGTCGGGCGGGCCGAACGAGCGCGAGAGGGGATAGGCTCCCAACCGGTCGGACTTGCCGATCAACTGGCCGCCAACCACTCCACCGCCCGCGAAAACGGCCGGGAACACCTTCGGCCAGTGGTCGCGGCCCGGTACGGCGCCGGGGGTCAGCTCGCTGATCTTGGGGGTCCGGCCGAACTCGGAGAGCATCACCACCAGCGTCTCGTCGAGCAATCCGCGCGATTCGAGGTCGTCGAGCAAGGTCGAGACCGCCTTGTCGAGCGCGGGGAGCAGGCTGTCTTTCAGTCGAGGGAAATTCGCGACGTGAGTGTCCCAGGTCTGGACAATTCCCATCGACGCCTGGACGATCGGCACGCCGGCCTCGACCAGTCGCCGGGCGGTCAAGAGCGACCGGCCGAACGTATGGTGGCCGTAGCGATCGACGATCCGAGGATCTTCGCGATCGACGTCGAGCGCCTTGCCGACTCGACCGTTGCAAAGCATGGCGAGCGCCGCGTCTTGCTGGTCGACAAACGAATCGCCCGGCGAGGGCAGGGCGGCCTGTCCGAGCAGGTGACGGCGACGATGGAGCCGATCTGAATCGAGCCCGGTCGGCAAGGCCAGGCTATCGTCCTTGGACTCGGGCTTGTTCGGGTCGAGCCGGAGCTGCCAGGGATCGTGCCGAGGCCCGAGAAAACCGGCGTCCTGCCCCGGCCAGGTCAGCGGCCCTTCGACCAGCCGCAACGGAAGCGCCACGCCGTTGGGGATGCCGTCGTCGCGCCGGTGGAGCTTGTCGAGCACGGCGGCGTAACAGGGAAAGTCGTCGCGCGAGGCGACCCGGTCGAGGTCGCTGGCCCCTCTCGGGCTCGAGACCTGGCCGGTCAAGACCCGGTGAACGGCCAGGAGGTGGTTCCCCTCGGGATGAGCCATCGAACGGACGACCGCCAGCTTGTTCATCCGGGCCGCGAGCGCGGGCAGGTGCTCGCAGATCCGGATACCGGGGACGCTGGTATCGATCGGCTTGAACTCGCCCCGGATACCATCAGGCGCCTCGGGCTTCATGTCGAACGAGTCGTGCTGGCCCAGCCCGCCGCTGAGCAGGATCACGATGACCGATTTCGCCCGGCCTGGTTTCGCGGCCGAGACCGTTGCCGAGGCTCGACCGGCCAGGAGACCGGGCAGGCTCATCCCCAGCAGGCCGGAATAGCCAACCTGGAGGAACGAACGCCGGTTCAGTGGTTGCCCGGGGCCGGATGTCGTCGGGTCGAGTCGGGGCATGGCGGATTCCCCTGTCGTTGAGAAGGAACGGGGCGAATGAGGTCAGCGACCCCGCGGGTTCTTGCGCAACAGCGAACGCATCTTGATCATGGCAAACGAGAAAGTCAGCGTTGATCCCAGGAGGATCGCACCAAAGTAGGGCAGGACAGACGTCCCATCCATGAGACCGAGAGCAGCCAGGCCCATCGCGTACAGGCAGATCGTCCCCCAGAAAGCACCCACCGAGAGGAAAGCCAGCAGCTTGTATTGCTTGTACGAGATCATGGTGAGTGCCCTGATCCTCGCGACGGTTGCCGGGCGCTTTCAAGGATCGGACCGAAACCGAGCGACGATCTTTCGCAGCTCACTCCCCGAAGTTTAACATTTGCCGGTCAAAGATCCAAGCCTTACCGGTTGGGGAGGTCGGGAATTCAGGATTTGGGCGGGGGATCGGAGGGGGAGAGGGCGTAATCGGGCCAGGGTTCGTCGTCGTCGTCGTCGTCTTCATCATCGTCGATCGCGAATTCGACTGGTTCCGAGGGAGGCGGTGGGCCAGGAGTGATCAAGGTCTCGTCCAGCGAAGGGAGCGGCGGCGGTGGTTCCTGGCGATCCGGTTCGATCGGCGCGGGGATCACGAATTCGGCCGAGCATTTCTTGCAGCGTGCCTTCTTGCCGACCAGGTTGATCGGCAGATCGTACGACTTCTCACAGTTCGGACACGAAAACGTGATACGCATCGGGCCACCGTCGATTAGGAGAGACTGGACGACAGGCAACAGCAGTGCGATCAGGCCCGCGATTATCGCGATCACGACCCGTACGATCAAGGTAAAACCGGAGCGATGAACCGAGTTAACCGCGACAGGGTGTACCCGGATTTTCTGGGGGGCTCTGGTCGGGCCTATCCTTGAATAGCTTCGCGCGAGGAAGCCCTCTGGAGTGCGAGAGCTTGCTCTCGCTCTGGCGACCGGAGCTTGCTCCGAGCCGAGTGACCTGGCCAACGGTTTCCGGATCAGGACCGTGGAGCAAGCCCCACGAAGCAAGGCGAGAGCAAGCTCTCGCACTGCAGATCACCAATCCGTCCGCAGGCCCCCGGAAAATCCGGGGAAACCTGACGAAAGAATCCCGATAATCGACAGTCACGCCCTGCGAGACGGCGAACCGGAAGTCGCTCGCGGCTCCAAGGCGGCTCGGTCTTGCTTTGGTGGGGTCAATCGCCGGACAATCTGTCGTGCCTTCGTCGCGTCCCCGGGGAGTTCGTTTTCATGTCCGCGTCCGACGAGGTCATCGCCGCTTATGTGCCGACCCTGATCCGCGACCGGCTGGAGAGTCGAGCCTCGGGGTTTGGCGATCAGGTGATGACCAGGACCCTCGGTGCCGTTCTGTTCGCCGATATCTCAGGATTCACGATCCTGACCGAGCGGCTGGCGGCGAAGGGGGTGATCGGTGCCGAGGAGTTAACCTCGGCCTTGAACCTGTACTTTGATCGGCTGATCGAGCGGATCGCCGAGCATGGCGGCGACGTGGTCAAGATGGCGGGCGACGCGCTCATCGCCGTCTGGCCGGTTCGCGACGACGAGACACTGGCCGAGGCAACGTTAAGAGCCTCGCTCTGTGGACTGGCGGTCGGCGAGACGCTTCAGAACGTCGAGGTCGCCGACGGAATTCGACTGACCTGCAAGATCGGGATCGGCGCGGGTGAGGTCGTCGCGATGTTCGTCGGCGGGCTCCACGATCGCTGGGAACTGCTCCTGGCCGGATCGCCCCTGGTCCAGATGGGCCAGGCCGAGCACAAGGCCAAGCCCGGCGACGTCGTTCTCTCGGCCGAAGCCTGGTCCCTGGTGGGTCACGACTGCGTCGGCCTGCCGGTCGGCGAGGGGCTGTACCGGATTCGCCAGGCTCGACGGATCACCCCTCGACCGCTCGATTCACCCCCGGTGGGTGGCGAGCAGACCGCGTTACTCCGATCGCTGATCCCGGCGGCGATCCGGTCGCGGGTCGACGCCGGTCAGACCGAGTGGCTGGGCGAGCTTCGACCGGTCAGCGTTCTGTTCGTGAACCTTCCGCCAACCGATTCCGATCGTCCCGACGCTCTCGAACGAGCCCGGAAGATCGTCCATGAAGTGCAGGCCGGGCTTTATCTTCAGGAAGGAAGCCTGAACAAGCTGAGCGTGGATGAAAAAGGAACGACGGTGGTCGCCGCGCTGGGGCTGCCGCCGCTGGCGCATCGTGACGATGCCCGACGGGCGGTTCAGGCCGGCTTGTCGATCTTCGAGCGACTGTCGGCCATCGGCGTCCGCTGCTCGATCGGCGTGGCCAAGGGACGGGTTTATTGCGGCGAGATCGGCAACGCCCGGCGTCGCGAGTACACCATCATCGGCCGGGTCGTCAACCTCGCCGCTCGACTGATGCAGGCTGCGCATCTCGATGATCATGGGATTCTCTGCGATGAAGCGACCGCCCGGGCAACCCGGTCCTGTTTCGAGTTTCAGGCTCTGCCGCCGCGAACTCTGAAGGGAATCGAAGGGACGGTCGCCTTGTTCCGGCCGCTCGGCGCGTTGCCCGACTGCGGCGAACCTCGCGGGATCATCGGCCGGCTGGTCGAACAATCGGTCCTGACCGACCGGCTCGACGCTCTTCGGAATGGTCGAGGGGGGTCCGTGGTGATCGAAGGAGAACCGGGGATCGGCAAGTCGCAACTGGTCAGCGACCTGATCGAACGCGCCGCGGCTCAAGGCGTCACCGGTCTGATCGGTTCGGCCGACGCGATCCAGCGAACCACGCCGTATCACGCCTGGCGGCCGTTGTTCACGTCGCTGTTCGGCGAGGTCGAGGGAGTCGACCCCGAGGTCCGGATCGAAAGAGGCAAGCAATGGCTGGGGGAGGACGCCGAACTCGCGCCGCTGCTGAATGTTGTCCTGCCGATCGAACTGGCGGAGAACGAGCGGACCGCGCCCATGATCGGTCAGGCCCGAGCCGACACGACCAACGATCTGCTCCTGCGGATCGTGCGCAAGGTCGCCGCGTTCCGACCGACGATCCTGGTCATGGAGGACGCCCACTGGATGGATTCGGCCTCGTGGGCCTTGACCCTTCGATTGGCCCGCGAGCCGGGAAATTTGCTCCTCATCGTCACTTCACGGCCCCGGACCACGATTCTGTTCGAGCAGCATCAAGTTCTGATCGGCCTGGCCGACAACGTCCTGCCGCTGGGCCAGCTCTCGCCGATCGAGTCGCTCTCGCTGGCCTGCCAGCGGCTGGAAGTCGACGACTTACCGCCGGCCATCGAGGAGTTGATCCTCCAGAAAACGCAGGGGAATCCGCTGTTCTGCGAGGAACTCTCGTTCGCCTTGCGCGATGCCGGGCTGATCGTCATCGAGGGCCGACAGTGCCACGTCGCGCCGGGGGTCAACCTCGATGGCGTGGGAATTCCCGACTCGGTTGAGGGAATCATCAACGACCGGATCGACCGTCTGAGCCCCTCCGAACAGATGGCGCTGAAGGTCGCCAGCGTGATCGGCCGGTTGTTCAGCCTCCGGTTGTTGCAGGATGTCTATCCGATCGAGCCGGAGCGGTCCGAGGTCCCCGAACATCTCGACGAACTCGCGAAGCTGGACCTGATCGAGCCCGACGAACCCGAGCCCGACCTGACTTACCTGTTCCGCCACGTGATCACCCGCGACGTGGTTTACGACCGTCTGCCGTTCGCCCATCGGCGGCGGCTCCATCACGAGGTCGCCGAATGGTACGAGGGGACGCTCGATGGCGAGCTATCGGCCTATTTCCCGCTCCTGGCGCATCACTGGGCGATGGCGGGCAACGAC
>JAJYCH010000363.1 GCA_021778575.1 Planctomycetota bacterium | reverse complement strand
CGATCTCAGATCGCGCTGATTCCCATGGTCCCAGAGGTGGATCAAGGTCTCTTCCGCCGCCTTCATCGCCGACCGAAACGCGGTCAAGGGATACAAAACCGCGCGATAACCCAGCCCCGCCAGATCGTCAAAACTCAGGAGCGGCCCGCGACCGAATTCGGTCAGGTTGGCGATCAAGGGGATCTCGATTTCGCGAGCGAACCGGGCGAACTCGTCGGGCGATTCGAGTGCCTCGGGAAAAATCATGTCCGCGCCGGCTTCGACATAAAGCCTGGCCCGATCAAGAGCTGAGTCAAAGCCTTCGACCGACCGCGCATCGGTCCGGGCAACGACGACGAACCCGGGATCACGGCGGGCGGCGACGGCCGAGCGGATCTTCGCGGCCATCGCCTGGGGTTCGATCAGGGCCTTGCCCGTCAGATGACCGCACCGCTTGGGCAAAACCTGATCTTCGAGATGGAGACCCGCCGCCCCGGCTCGCTCGAACTGACGGACGGTCCGGTCGACATTGATCGCTTCACCAAACCCGGTATCCGCGTCGCAAAGAACCGGAAGTGTCGTGGCTTCCGCGAGTAACGCCGCCTGCTCGGCGAACTCGGTGGCGGTCAGCAGGCCGATATCGGGCACTCCCGCCCAGCCGGCCGAGAGCGCTCCTCCCGACAGATAGACGGCCCGAAATCCAATCCGCTCGGCCATTTTCGCGGTCAAGGCGTTGAAAACACCCGGGATCATGATCGGTTGTTCGGACCACGCCGCGCGAAGTCGGTCGCCAGGTGAGGGCATCGGTCAAAGACTCCCGCTCCATTGACCCGGTTAACGAGCCTCCGGAGTGACGAAACTAAGTCTGAGGTTGATTCGTCGAGCGATCTTCGCCAACCAATCGCCAACGCTCGGGCCGATCTGGGGTTGCCCGCTCGCTGGTGAGCGGATAGACCTCCACTCGTTCGGACCGGCGAAAGGGTCGACAGGGAGACACGGATGATGGGCCTCTGGAGAACGCGGATCGGTCGCCGGGGACTTCCCTGGCTGATCCTGGGACTGGTCGGCGGATTGGCGGTCTGGCACGTCTTCGACTACTCCGAAGCTCGCGAACAGGATTTCCCCCAGGTCGTCCGGCCGTTCTTCAACCCCCTCTCACCCAAAGCGTACCGTCTGGCCGAGCCGGGTGATACCCTCGATCGGATCGGCCTCTACCTTGCAAGCTTCAGCACGGCCCTCTGCCTGGTCGCGATCGGTTCGCGGTTCCGGAACCAAACGAACCCAATGGCCCTCTGGCCGTCGGCCCTGGCCTTGTCGCTTGCGGCGACCTGGTACGCGGCGACTCCCGGACCCGCCTTTGACGGCTGGCCGGGCCTCGGCTGGCGCGTCATTCTTGACCCATTGGCTTCGTTTTGGACCCGGCTTGGCGTCGGTCTCGGAGCCGTTGCCCTGATCGTGGTGATCCTGCGAAACCTGGCTAAAGTCTGGCCGGATCGGCGTTTCTGGCTCGACCGCTCGCGTGAGCTTCACGTTCGAGGCCTGGCGATCGTCGCGGTTTGGTTCGTTTTCCTCCGGCAAGTCGAACTCCCCGGACTGGTGCCGACGGAGTACTGGCCGAGAGTCTTCTTCGACCTCGGACTCCTCTCGTTTGGGTTCGTTTTGCTCCGGGCTCGTCCACTGAACGCCGGGCCGGGCAAGCTGAGGCCAAGGCTGACGGTCGGCCTCTCATGGGGTGGCCTGGTCGTGGCGGGAGTTCTCCTGGCAACGCTCCATCGCCCGCTCGCCCGGCTCCACGCCGTGGTCCCCGGCAAGATCTACATCAGCGCGATGCCTTCGTACACCGGTCTGACCATCGAACAAGAACGGCTTCGTTTTCGAACAATCATCAACCTGTTCGACGAATCCTCCACCGAGGCCAGTCCGTACCACGAGGACGAGATCCGTTTCGTCAAGGAGCACAATCTGCGCTATCTGGGAAGTCCTTCGGATGGTCTCGAATCGGACCGATTTCTTGACGAAACTCTCCAGCTTGCCCAGAACCCCGATGCCTGGCCGATCTTGATTCATTGTCATGGATGCATGGACCGATCTCCGGCGTGGATGGGGATTTATCGGTTCGTGGTCGAGGGGAAACCGCTGGCCGCGATCTTCGCCGAGATCGAACGTCACCGGGGATCGCGCCCCAAGGCGATCGTCACGCTCCAGTACCGCCGGAAACTACCGTCGCGGGCTCCCGCCCATTTTGCCAACGACCCCGACGCCCAGGCCCTTGAAGGCCGACTGGCCGGAACGCGTGATCCGTTTCTCCGGCCGAACTGGAACCGGACCGCGACGGGTCGCCGAGTGATCACCCGAATCGACCCGGACCCGAACATCCGTCGTCCCTGAAGTGTCGTCCGTTCCGTAATCGCTTTCTCGGGGCTTCCCGACGTCGGTAAAATCAATCATTGTCCTCGGACTTGACGCATCCTGGACAACCGTTAGAGTACCCGACGAAACCCCTCGGCCTTCTCCCATCGACCCGGCACCCTTTTCATGAAATCCACGACTCGATTGAGTTCGGCGGCGAGCCGGACGGAACCGCCGGTGATCAGCGAGTTTATGCAGACCGCGCTGGCGAATCCGGGCCTGATCTCGCTGGCGGCCGGTTTCGTTGACCAGCAAAGCTTGCCTCACGAGGCGACGGCGCGGATCGCGTCCGAGATCCTCGCCGATCCCATCGAGGGACGTCGGGCCTTGCAGTATGGCACGACCATCGGCGACGTCGGACTCCGTCGGCAGATTGTCGGGCTCCTGGAACGGAACGAACGGGTCGAGTCCGGGACATTCGAGGCCATCCTGCCGCGCGTGGTCGTCACCACCGGATCGGCGCAACTCCTTTATCTGGTTGCCGAAGCGCTGCTGGACCCGGGCGATATCGTCCTGGTGGAAGCCCCCACGTATTTCGTCTTTCTGGGAGTGATCGAGACCCGAGGCGCTCGCGCCATCGGGATCGAGATCGACGAGGGGGGGATGAAGCTCGACGCTCTCGAAGCGACCCTGGCGGATCTTGAAGCCAAGGGGGAGCTTGATCGGGTCAAGCTGATCTACACGGTCACCGAACACTCAAACCCGAGCGGAATCAGCCTGGCCGAGGATCGCCGAGGGCCGCTCGTCGACCTCGCCCGGCGGTGGTCGAGGAATCAGCGGATCTTCATCCTCGAAGACGCCGCCTACCGGGGCTTGAATTTCGAAGGGGACGAACCGACGAGCGTCTGGCGGCATGATCCCGAAGGAGAGACCGTCATCTATGCCCGGACCTTCAGCAAGACCTACAGTCCCGGAATGAAGCTGGGGTTCGGCGTCTTGCCGGCCGATCTGGTGACCCCGGTGGTGAGCCTGAAGGGAAATCACGATTTCGGCACGACCAACCTGACCCAGCAGATCCTCGCGAGGGTTCTGGCCGATGGTACTTATGACCGGCACCTTCAGAACCTGATCGGCATGTATCGCCGGAAGCGGGATACGATCCTCGAAGCGCTGGAGGATCAGTTCGGGGCGTTCGACGGTTCGGTCCGGTGGACGAAGCCGAAGGGGGGGATGTTCGTCTGGTTCGCGGCACCCGAGGGGGTGGATCTCGGGGTGAAGGGGCCGGTGGTCTCCCGTTGCCTCGAAGAAGGGGTCCTGTACATCCCGGGTTCGTTCGCCTTCCCCGATGAGCCGGGACCGGTTCCCGCGAATTTCGCCCGAATTTGCTTTGGAGTGCCGAGCGAGGCAGAATTGGTTGAAGGAGTCAGGCGGCTCGCCGCTGCCCTGGCAGAGTGTTTGGACCCCGTTGCCTGAATGGATCCAGCGGCCGAACGATTCGGTCGCGAGGCAAGGCGAGGGTCAGCCCGTCCTGGGCAAGGATGCTCGAAGGAGGCGGCGGTGTTATCGGGAATCATTCGACGTAATTTTCGGTTCGGGATCTTGCAACGCTACGTCCTGGGCGAGATGCTCCGAGCCTTCGGCCTGGCGCTGCTGACCATCACCTGCGTTTTCGTCCTGCTGACGGTGATGACCAAGGCGGCCAGTATCGGTCTGGGTCCTTATGAGATCTTGAAGTTTATTCCGTACATGATCCCCGGCAGCTTACCGTACACGGTGCCCGTCTCGCTGTTGTTCGCGGCCACGGTGATCTACGGTCGGCTGGCGTCGGATAACGAGGTAATCGCCGTCAAGACCGCCGGCCTGAGCGCGATGACGCTGATCTGGCCGACGATCTTTGTCTCGCTCGCTCTGAGTATCGCGTTGAACGCGATGAGCGCTACCTTTATCCCGAACACCAACGCGGCCGTCAAGAAGATCGTCTATAACAATCTCGAAGATTTCTTTTATAAAACTTTGAAGATGGAACGAATTGTCGATATTCCGACCTGGCCGTTCCTGATCAAGGTCAACGATGTCCACGACCGGACGTTGATCAAGCCGATCTTCAAGAAGCGAGCGGCCCCTCCGGTCCGCGTGGTCAACTTCAATCGTCCGGCGGGAGCCGAGGAGCCAGCGGCGTTCGACATGGTGATTGAATCGAGCACCGCGGAGATCAAATTCGACTTCGCCAACGAGACCGTCAACGTCTTCTTCGAGAACGCCAACATCACCCAGCGCGGCAACGGTAAAGAAGTCAACGTCAAGCAGACGACGGTGGCCCTGCCGATCCCCGGCAAGGGGCAGTTCAACATGAACAAGCTGGTCGAGGAATTGACCGTCGACGAGATGCGCGCCACCCAGGCCGATTATCAGGAGAAGATCGCCCTCGAACGGAAACAGCAGGCGGTCGCGGCCGCGGCCTATTTCGCGTCGGGCCGTCCCGATCTGATTCGCTGGGACCTGATGGGCTCGGCATTCAATGATTATGATTACTGGCAATCTGAATGCATGAAGTATGAGACCGAAATCCAGATGCGTCAGGCGATGGCCTGGGGCAGCTTTTTCTTCGTGGTCCTGGGCGCGCCGGTGGGGATGATCTTCGCTCGCCGCGACTTTCTGAGTGCCTTCATCTCGTGCTTCATGCCGATCATTCTGCTGTATTACCCGCTGATGCTGTTTGGCGTGAACCTGGGGAAGGAAGGGATCTTGCCCCCCGTGCTGGTCTGGTCGGGCAATATCGCGCTGGGTCTGGCGGCGTGGTTCTGGGCTCGACCTCCCGTGATGAATAATTGAGCCATCGGACCAGACGCGACGACAACCTTGCCGGCCCCGACCGGCTGGAACCGGACACGCCAGGTAGCGAACAAGACCGATCCTGGACCGAGGGGACAAACCGATCATGCGTATCCTGGATCGAGAGCGGTACTGGTCGTTCATCAAAGCCTACTTCATCTGCTTCGCCGCGCTGGTGGGCCTTTACGTGGTAATCGATGCCTTCAGCAATCTCGACGAGTTCGCCGAGGTTGCCGATTCATCGACCGCGCTGTTGTTCCAGCACATGGGACGCTATTATCTGATCAAGATGAGTTTGATCTACGATCAGATTTGCGGAATCATCACGATGATGGCCGCGATCTTCACCGTCACCTGGATGCAGCGAAATAACGAGCTACTGGCGATGCTCGCGGCGGGCATCAGCACGCATCGGGTGATCCGCCCGGTCCTGATCTCGGCGCTGGGAATCAGC
>JAJYCH010000362.1 GCA_021778575.1 Planctomycetota bacterium | reverse complement strand
GCTGGCTCACTGGCTGACCGACCCACGCCATCCTTTGACCTGGCGGTCGATTGTGAATCGCGTCTGGCAGTACCATTTTGGCCGAGGGATTGTTGACTCGCCCAACGACTTCGGCCGGATGGGGCAGCTTCCCACGCACCCTGAGCTTCTCGACTGGCTCGCGACCGAGTTCCGCGACGGCGGTCAATCGTTCAAGAGTTTGCATCGGTTGATCCTCACCAGCGCGGTCTATCGTCAGATGAGCCGATTTGACGAGGTTAACGCGAAGCTCGACGCCGACAATCTCAGCCTCTGGCGGATGAACCGGCGCAAGCTTGAAGCCGAGGCCATCCGCGATTCGATCTTGCTCGTCGCCGGCAAGCTCGACCTCAAAATGGGCGGACCGGGTTTTCGCGACTTCGTGGTCGAACATCCCGAGCATTCGCCGCATTACGAATACAAGCTGTTCGACCCGGCCGATCCCCGAGCTTTTCGCCGATCGGTTTACCGATTCATCGTCCGATCACAGCCGCAGCCGCTCCTGACGGCGCTGGATTGCGCTGATCCGTCGATGAGCGTCGAGAAACGGAACGAGAGCACGACCGCGCTTCAGGCGCTGGCCCTCTGGAACGATCGCCTGATCGTCTTGATGTCAGCCGAATTTGCCGAGCGAGTCGAACGGGAGTCGAACGACATTCCGGCCCGCGTCGATCGTGCGTACCGCCTGGCCCTGGGCCGACCTCCGAGCCCGTCCGAGGGGGAAGCGCTCACTCGCTACGCGACCAGGCATGGCCTGGCGAATACTTGCCGCTTGATCTTCAACCTGAACGAATTCGTCTTCATCGATTGAACGCGAAGGGCAAGCTTCAATGGCTCGGAATCGATCGCCCTACCACAATCCGACGGTGCCCCGGGAACCGTTGAGCCGGCGTGATTTCCTCTGGCGAGCCGGGGGTGGTCTCGGTGGGATCGCGCTGGCAAGCTTGCTTGCCGAGGAACAGGCCGTCGGTGGGGTCCTGCATCATCCGGCCAAGGCAAAGCGAGTGGTGCAGTTGTTCATGGCGGGAGCGGCGAGTCATCTCGACCTCTTCGACTTCAAGCCCGAGTTGCTCAAGCGAAATGGCCAGAAGGCGGATTTTGGCGAACCGGTGGAAACGTTTCAGGATGGTCTCGGCCCCTGGCTCCGACCGATCTGGAAGTTCGCCCGGCATGGTCAGTCGGGCAAGCCGATCAGCGAGGTCGTGGCGGACCTGGGCGATTGCGTCGACGACATGGCGTTTATCCACAACATGGTCGGCAAGACCGGCGTGCATAGCTCGGCCACGTTGCTTCAGGCCACGGGATTTCCAACCCCCGGATTCCCCGGCGCCGGGGCCTGGGTGAGCTATGGTTTAGGCAGCTTGAACGAGAATTTGCCGACCTTCGTGGTCCTGCCCGACCATCGTGGATTTGCCTCGAACGGTCCCAAGAACTGGGATTCCGCCTTTCTCCCGGCCGACCATCAAGGCACGGTGATCTATCCGGGCACCGCTGAGCCGATCGCCTATCTGAAGCCGCCCACGGG
Organism: Planctomycetota bacterium; assembly: GCA_021778575.1. GTDB lineage: Bacteria > Planctomycetota > Planctomycetia > Isosphaerales > Isosphaeraceae > Tundrisphaera. Next base: position 4,077 of record JAJYCH010000362.1, on the reverse strand, counting down.
CCGAAATCTGACCGCCGCGGCGGAAGCGGACGGCCGCGACCTGATGGGAACGATCAATCGCGCCCACGCCGCCGACCGCCAGGGGGATGGCCGGCTCGAAGCCCGGATCAAGAGCTACGAACTCGCCGCGAGGATGCAACTGGCGGCTCCCGAAGCTCTCGACCTGTCGACCGAGCCCGCTTCGATTCTCAAGCTTTATGGGCTCGACCACGGTCAATCGACATTTGATCGGCAGATCAACACCGTCGAGGAGATTGACGCGTTTGGTCGTAAATGCCTGGTGGCTCGCCGGCTCCTCGAACGAGGAGTTCGGTTCGTCCAGGTCTGGTCGGGAAACGATAACGGTTTCCCGCGCCGGAACTGGGATTCGCACGAGGACGTTGAACGCGATCACGGTCCGCTGGCCCGAGGCATGGCTCGCGGAGCCTCGGCGCTTCTCAAAGACCTGAAGCAACGCGGGATGCTTGAGGACACCATCGTCCTCTGGACCACCGAGTTCGGTCGGATGCCCTCATCCCAAGGCGGTAGAGGGCGCGACCACAACCCTTACGTCTTCACCAACTGGCTGGCCGGTGGTGGGATCAAAGGGGGCGTCAGCTTCGGGCCGAGTGACGAATTTGGCTACAAACCGCTCGACCGCGACCATCCCACTCAGGTCTACGATGTTCACGCGACCATCTTACATCTGCTCGGCATCGATCACACCCGGCTCGTCGTCCGGCACGACGGTATCGATCGTCGGCTGACTGATGTTCACGGCCACGTGATCCGCGACCTTCTGGCCTGAACGCAGTCGTTTCAGCGTTCAGACGGCGGCGGTTCGGCTCGCGTTCCGCTTGTTCCGGACGACCAGGCCAACCCCGACCAGACTCAGCCAGAGAGCCACCGTCGAAGGCTCGGGAACCGGGTCGGGGCCGATCAACTGGGCTCCCGAGTTCAACATTGCACCGCCCGAATTCTGGAAGTTCGCGGCGAGCAGAGCATTGGCGGCGGCGGGGCTGAACGTTGAATTGGGATTGGTGATCATCGACCACGAGGCGTTGCGAGCGTCGATAAAATTGCCCGTATGATCGTAGTTTTCCGGGACGTTGAAGGCCAGCATCAACTCGTGGGCAATGTTATGAGCGACGATCCACTCCAACTGGTCCACGTTCTGCGCGGCGGCCGCCGAGTTGTCGATGAAGTGGAACCCATTTCCGCCCAGGTAGGTCATCCCGATCGCGGTGGGCAGGTTGGGGTTCGCGGTATTGGAGACGACGCTCAACGTGTGAGCGGCCTGGGCGTTGGGGCTGTCGGTCAGGTTAACCGGGACCCCGCTCATGCTGAAGGTCTGCTGCACACGCTGAAGCACGGTGCTATCGAAAGAGGACTGCTGCTGAGCGGTCGGAACCCCACCGAAAAGCTTGTCCACCGCCGGGCTGAGGAACCAGGCCTGAGCATTACCGGTCGTCAGGCTTCCCGAATTCGGAAACGGTCCCGCGCCGAAGTTGATGGCCGCGTCATACACGGTGGACGGCGACGACGTGACCGGAGCGGAGTAAGAAGACGTGCTCGCGACAAAGCTTTGCGGAGCCGGGCTGCTGTAGGAAGCGGCCGGGGCGGGTGTCGGAGCATAGCTCACTGCGGCCGGGGCAGAGCTTGCCGACGCTGGCGTGGCCATCGTGAAACCACTGTTGCCACCGTTCGACATCACGCCCAGGGTGAGCGACGAGGCCGGAGTCGGCTGGAAATACGACGAGTTGAACGGCGACGACGTGACCGGGTCGGAAGGCAGACTACTGGAGTTGGATGTCACTCCGAGTACGAGCACCGAAGAACTGCTAGCACCGGCCGAGGTGGCGACCAGACTGGCAATCAAGATGCCGCTAACGACTGCCTTCGTGACGGTCATGCGGGAGACCTCCGTGTTTCGCTTCGTTCGCTCGCCATCCGTGGCGGCGGGGGGAGATCGACATTGGTCAAGCCGAAGCGAAAGTCCGAACGGAGGACGACGCCAGTAGACGGCAAGGCCGAGATCGACTTCGACAGGACAAGAATCGGGCGAGAGAGGCAGCTCGGGAAAGAGGCCAACCGAGATCAGCCAAGATAGAATAAGCAAAGATTGTGCCAGACCCGAGAAGATTCTTGCTCAGGTCCGTCATGTCTTTCATAAGTCATTCAGTCATCAGGAGATCTGAAGGACTCGGCTTCATCCGCGAGATCGTCATAAACGACCCTTGCCGTGTAACCCTTGCAAACGATTCCGACTTTTTCGGGAAATCTTTGCAATTTGTGGGTTCGTCCGGGACCGCAAAATCCGGCCGCCCCCCAATCGGGCCGGCCGGTTTGAGGGGCCCATCGGAGAAACCGATTCAGCCTTCGGTCTTCTTCGCCGGGGTCTCGGCCTTGATCTCGAGCAGGCGCTTGCGGTTTTCGAGCCGCTGGCGCTGGAACCGTCGTCTCTGGTTGGCTTTGCGAGAATCGGTACGGGCCATCGAAAGGTCCTGAAAGTGTTCGAGAGTTTGACACCACGCAAGGACGACTATCGTCGCCGATTGCCCCCTCGCGACGCAAGTCCGGTCTGAGAGCGAAACGAAGCGTTATCGACCCGTGATTTGCAAGCCGATTTGTCGAGCCTGGTCGACGTCGCGATGAATCTGATCGAGGAGATCGTCGAGACCGCTGAATCGTCGGGTCGACCGAAGCCGTTGCAGGAATTGCAGTTCGAGCGTCCGTCCATACAGATCGCCGCTGAAGTCGATCAGGTGGGCCTCGACCTTGTGAATCTGCTCGCCGAAGGTTGGATTCGGGCCGATGTTACACGCAGCAATGTGTGAGATGGCGCCGTCATCGGTCGTAGCCAGCACGGCGTAAACACCGTCAGCGGGAATCACGGTTTCGATGTGGTCGAGATTGGCGGTGGGCACCCCGATCCCGGCCCCTCGCCCCGCGCCGTGGGTGATCAGGCCGCGAATCCGGTGTCGGTGGCCGAGCCAGCGGTTGGCGTCCTCGACATTCCCCTCGGCCAGAGCCTGGCGGATTCGGGTGGAGGAGACGATCTTCCCGTCGAGTTCGGTGGGCGAGACCACCTCGAACTCCAGGCCCGCCGAGGCACACCAGGTCTGGAGCAAGGTCGAGTCGCCCCCTCGATCGCGGCCGAAGCCAAACGTCGGACCCTCGACCACCCCTTTCGCCCCAAGTTGCGTCAGGATCACGCGATCGAAGAATTCACGAGCCGTCAATCCGAGCAACCAGGGTCCGGTCTTGAAAACCCCGACCTCGCCGGCTCCGGCCTCCTTCATCAGGGCCAGTCGGCGATCGATCGACGTCAGCGGAACCGGAGCCGCCTCGGGACGGAGAATCGCCACGGGCGGGGGGTCGAACGTGAGCGCGAGCGAGCAAGCGCCCGCCGAGTCGGCCCGGGCCTTGAGCCGGGCCAGTAGTTGCGCGTGTCCCTGGTGAACACCATCGAAGTTCCCAACCGCCACGTACGCGCCCTTGACTCTCGCAGCGACTTCGTCGAAGTTTTCGAGCGTGATCACCGACTCTGTTCCCCTGGCTTTCAGCCGATCGGTGGCGAGCCGAGGCGGGCGTCGTCAGTCGTGCCGAACGTCTGAAATTATCACCCTGGAGGGTTGCTCGGGTCAATCCCGAGCCCGCTCCGGTCGACACCGGTTTTGACGATCCGGCGCGGATATGTTACGAAATCGGGCTGACTGATCGTTCGGGTGGTCGCCGTGTGGGCGACCGTTGAGGAAGCCCGGCCGTGGGCACGGCAACGACCTGGAGCCGGGTTTGGCCAACGACTTGATCTCACAGTTTGGCTACTTTGGGATCTTCTTCATCCTCGTGCTCGGTGGGTTGGGACTTCCCGTCCCCGAGGAAGCGCCGATTATCATCGCCGGTATCCTGTCGAAAAATGGCAAGATGCACGTCGTTCCGGCGCTGATCGCCTGCTTCTCCGGAGTTCTCGTCGGCGACTTCGTCGTCTACTTCCTCGGTTATTTTTATGGCGAGAAGGTTCTCCGCTTCCCCCTGACCCGCAAGTTCCTCACCAAGGCCCGAGAGACCCAGATCAAAGGGTATTTTCACCGGCAC
>JAJYCH010000361.1:5348-5634 GCA_021778575.1 Planctomycetota bacterium | reverse complement strand
CGGAACCAGGCGCCAGTTCGACATGGGGAGTGGAACTGGGCGTCAGCAGCCCTTTGGTGGGATCAAGTCGATAGAGCAAGAGCTTGTCGAGCCCAAGGTCGGCGGCGACCACGAAACGTCCCGAAGCATCAAGGTCGATTGAGTGGGCATGTGGTTCGGACTGTCGGCTCTTGTTGACGCTCGAACCTCGGTGCTGGATCACGGTGGAGGGATCACCGAGCGACCCGTCACTGTGGATCGGGACCACCTCGACACTCCCGCCGCTATAGTTTGCGACCAGAAGATT
>JAJYCH010000361.1:0-5338 GCA_021778575.1 Planctomycetota bacterium | reverse complement strand
TTCTTGCCGGTGGGGTCGACCTGAACGTAGCACGGATCGGCACCACCCGAGGGTTGCACGTTCAGCGCCGACAGATTACCGCTGACCGGGTCAATCGTGAACGCCGAGACCGAGCCGGTCTTCTTGCCCTGGAACTGGCCGATCTCATTCGCCGCGTAGAGAAATTTCTGGCTGGGGTGGATTGCCAGGAACGACGGACTCGGTGTCCGAGCGGCAAGTCCCCTGGGAGTCAGCTTGCCGGTCGCCGAGTCGAAATCAAGCCGATAGATTCCCTGACTTTTTGGGCCGGTATAGGTCCCGACGTAAACCCGATAGTTCGCCTTCGATACCTGAGCCAGTGCCTCAGGTCCGAAAAGTCCCAGCGAAAGAAAAACCAGTGCGAGCCGACTCATGACCAACGGTCCTCTGAAGGTTGCGAGCATCAAAACCGATTCGGCCCACCGTACTCGGGGTTCGGTTCATCGGCAAGCCTTCAGAAATGCGATCAGGTCGGTCAGCTCCTGTAACGAGAGCTGCTTTTCAAAACCCGCCGGCATGACGGAGACGGTCCCGGGTTGCATTTCCTCAACCTGATCGCGAGCGACCCGTACTTCGCGGTCAGCGGCCACGGCGATCACGAGTTCATCAGCCGTGTCCTTGCGGAGCAGTCCCGAAATGACCATGCCGTCCTTCGTCGCAACGGCCACCGGCTCGTAACTACGGACGAACCCCGCGCTCGGGTAGACGATCGATTCGAGGAGATCGCAATCCGATCGGATCTGACCAATCTTGGTCAGATCCGGGCCGAGCTTACCGCCGACGTAGCCGATTGCGTGGCAGGCGACGCAGGAGGCCTTCGGACTGTTGAAGACCGCCTGTCCGCGCCGGATGTCGCCCGACTTGCCGTTCGCCAGAATCGCTTCGAGCTGGTTGTGGCGTTCGGCCGAGTCGGCCTCGATCGAGCGATAGAGTTCTTCGGCATCACCTTTGATCGAGTCGCCAAATTTATCGAGTTTGGGACGGAGTGATTCGACCCGAAGACTTGATCGGGACCTGGATTTATGGAGCGCTTCGACCAGTTTTCGGCCGATCTCCGGGTTGCTTTCTCGATCGAAGACATCGAGAAGTCGGGCTAGCTCGATTGGTCCGGCGGTCGAGACCGATTCCAGAAGATTCCGTCTTTGCGAACTGGAGAGGTCCGATTTCGCCAGGATATCGGCCGCGCCGGTACGTTCGGCTGTCGGTCGATCGGGCCTGAGGCAATCGATCAGGAAAACAAGGAGATCGGGATCAACCGGCAAGTGAGGTCCTGATACGGCCGAAAGTGCCGGTAGCCGCTCTCCTACGGAACGAGCGGGATCGCGAGCGATTTTCAGGAGAGAATGTTGAAGCTCCCGTCCCGAGTCGCCGTGGAGCGGTAGCGACTTGACGACGGCGAGTGCCCCGGCAACAACCCTGGGATCGGAATCTCTGAATGCTTGATCGAGCGCGGGAATCCAGGACTGTGGGAGCTCTTTCAAGCCGGATTGGGCCATGACCCGGAGCCAGACCCGGCGATCCGACCGCGGAGCCTCGATCACCTCGCCGAGAAACCGTTGGACTGCGGGATAGCGACAGAGCGGTCCGATCCGGTCCGCGAGTTCCTTGGAATTGGATGCGTTCTGATCGGGTTTCGCGGAAAGGTGGGATCGAAACGAAACGACCAGGCTCTCGGCCAACTCGGGATGGTGGGCCGCAATCCACCAGGCTGAGGCTTTCAGATCGAGGTCGGTGGCGAACAACGATCGGGTCACCGGATCAGGGTCGAGATTGCCGCCGGGCATCTGGTCGAGTGCGATCAAGGCGGTTCGCTGAACGAGCGGCGACGGGCTGTTCAGCCCGGCACGAGTCCCCTGGGAATCATGACTCTCGATGAGCGCGAAGGTGGTCGAGTGTCGCAATGCCGGGTCCGGCGAAGCGCTTGCCTGAAGGAGAGCGTCAATTTCGGCTGGGCCAGGTTCGAGCCGACCCAGAGCCTCGGCGGCTCCGCGGCGCTCGGGGATTGAGCCAGTTCGGAGGATCTCGGCCAGGCGAGTCCTCGCGAGGGGATCACGCCAGAGGCCGGCGGCCTGGATCGCCGCCTGGCGAACCGAGGTGTCAGCGTCTTCGAGCCCGATCCGCCCGAGCGATCGAGCGGCGAGCGAATCAATCCGGCACGCGGTCCAGACTGCCATCCGTCGGGCAACCACCGACCGATCGCTCTGGAGAATCCGCTGGATCTCCCCCAGCGATGTGTCGCCCTGCTTCGCGAGCATCGCGACCGCACGATTCCGGACGGCGAATCGAGGGTCATCGAGCCGGGCGGCGAGATCACCGATCCGGGCAGTCGACCAGTCGAGCGTTCGTCCTCGGGGATCAGCTAAAGTCGATCCGCCGACCGGTTTGATTCGATAAATCCCACCCAGGACGTCGGGTTTGACCAGTTGCGAGGTTGGGCAACAGATCTTGTACCAGCCGCCGGTATCGATGATCAGAAGCGAACCGTCGGCATCTTCGAGAACGTCGGTCGGATGGAAGTCGAGATCATCCGAACTGACGAAGTCGTCGGTCTCGACGGTGAAACTGGCTCCGGCGGGCTTGAGCCGGTGACGGGTGATCTTTCGAAGGTTAAAACAAGCGGTGAACAGACAGTCGCGGCTTCCAAGAGTGTCCGACTCGGCCCGGATCAAGCCCGACGGAGCGGCCGGTCCCAGATGAACCAGTGGCGCGAGAAGGTCGGGGCCAGTCCGGGGATGACCGTCGAGAACGTCGTGGTCCTTGCCGTAAACACCGCCGTAAAGGGCGTGGATCAGGCCATCGCGTTTGCCGCCGGCGGGGTGCTGGAGGAACGTGGTGGTGAAGATCCGCTCTCCTTCGGGGGTGAACGCGACCTCGACCGGGTTATCCATGCCTCCGGTCATGACGGGCTCGATGTCGGTCCCGTCGGTTTTGGCACGAAAGATGTGCGCGGCCCGGGTGACGAACGGATCGCGCCCGGGACGAATGTAAGTCTGACTGGCGAAAGCTCCTTTCGTCCAGTAGACGCGGCCGTCGGGCCCGGCGTAAGGGCCGTGGAGATCATTGGCGCAGCCGGTGAGAGTTTTGCCCGCGAACCATTCCTCGCGACGGTCGGCCACGCCATCGCCGTCGGTGTCGGTGAGTTTCCAGATCGAGGGTGGGGCCGCGACGTAAAGCGAGCCGTCGAGCCACATCGCGCCAGCCGGAAACATCATTTTGTCCGCGAAAACGACGGATTTATCAAACTTGCCGTCGCCATCCGAATCCTCCAGGCGAACGATCCGGTGGGGTTGGTCGACGAGCTGTTTCTTGACATTCTCGTTCGATCCCGACGAATCGGCCACGTAAAGCCGGCCCAGTTCGTCGAAATCGGCCACCACCGGCCGGTCGGTCAACGGCGGAATCGCCACCTTTTCGAGGACGAATCCCTCAGGGATCTTGAATGACCGGCCATCGATCACGACATCCGACGCGCTCGAAGTTGTTGCCAACCAGACGAGCCAGCAGACGATGAACCAGTTTGTTCGAGGCATGGTGAAGGGCTCAAGAGGGCAACACGATTTTCGGCTCACGACCATGGTGCCGACACCGGAGTCTTCTCGCAAGTAGACTCCCGATGACCGGTTGATCGCCATCGGCTCCGAAGCCGGTCGCGATTCATCGCCCCACCCACGCTATTATGGCTATGGCCCGGGTTGAGTGAATTTTTGCTCAGTGGTTCTGTGAATGTTCGTCGATTTCGCTTTCTATCGATGAGGGCTGGACTTGCGAGATTCCGGCAAGCGTGGCATGAATGACGCCTCGACCAAACCCGACCCGGTCGATCGAGGTGGTCGAGGGACCCGGACGTCACTTCCGACCGGCTCTGACCGCGAGACCACAGCGCGTATTTTCGTTCAACCATGGAGGGTTCGAGTGGACGACGTGAAAAATTTGCTGGCGGTGCTGGTGGCGATCATCGGTGTCTTCACGGCGCTGCTCACGTTTTATGCCAAGTACCTCGACATCAAGAAGGCCTCGGCGACAGCCGCTGCCGAAACCCCAAAGCCTGCCCACACGGTTTTGACCTCTGATGCTCCACCGCTCGACCCGCTCAATCCCTACGCGGCTCCGGACGCTCGTTATGTCCCGCCCGAGTCCGCATTCGCTTTCATGCCTGGTCGACCTGATCCCTCGACAATTCTGAAAGCTCGCGCAACGGTTCGAGGCCCGGCGATCTCGATCATCGTCATGGGTATCCTCAGTCTGATCACCAACCTCTCCATCGCCCTGTTTGGATTCGTTGACGAATTTGTGATGCCGATCACGGACGAGGCCAAGATGCGGCACGCGGCAATGGAAAATCCTCAGCGGCCCGGCCCATTCATCGCGGCGACCGCGCCCAAATCATCGACGGAACTCTCGCCGGAAGCGACAGTCATTCTGACCGACTTCACGTTGTTGGGTCTTGCGATGGCGAGCGCGGCGGCAATCTGGGCGGGCGTCGGCATGCTCCGGCTCCGGAGCTACTGGCTCTCGGTCGCGGGATGTTTCGCGATCATGGCCGGCGCGACCTTGACCTGTTGTATGACTGGCGTACCAGTGGGAGTCTGGGGGCTCTATGTGCTCTACAAGCCCGAAGTCGCGGGATCAGTCCGTTGACCTCGGTTTGTACGGCAACGATCGACATGCACGATCCCGATAGAATCCATGCAGGACCGCGCTCGGACTCTTCAACCGGAGGAGTTGTCGGATGCATCGATTTCTGCTGATGATTCTGGTTGTCTCCTTCTCGCCTGGTCTCGAAACGCAGAAGAAAAAAACGGAGGCGATCCCTCCTTTAAATGAAAAGGTGGTCGCGTTCGCGCGGAGCCATCTGGGTCAACCGGTCGGCGATGGGATCTGCGTGACACTTGCGGTCGAGGCACTCGATGCAGCGGGGGCCAAGCGATTTCCGTTTGACCGTTCGGGGGATTATGTCTGGGGTGAAGAAGTCGCCGATTTCAAGGATGTTCTGCCCGGCGACATCCTTCAGTTCCGCGACGCCGTGTTCCACGGTCAGCGCTCGCTCGGTCGAGGCCGAACGGTCAACTGGCACGCCGAATATCCCCATCACACGGCAATCGTGGCGAAGGTGGAACGCGGTGGAAAGCTGATCACGATCTATCACCAGAATGTCGCGACCGAACGCAAACCCGCCACCGAAAAAGGGAACGTTCAGGAAGGAGAACTCCGGATGGAGTCGCTTCAAAAAGGGGGGTGGGTCAAGGCTTATCGGCCGATTCCGTAAAACTACTGAGAGTCAGGAAAGTAATGTCCGCGCGGGTAGGGTTAATGTATACTC
>JAJYCH010000360.1 GCA_021778575.1 Planctomycetota bacterium | reverse complement strand
CGACGTGCTGCTCGCCATCGGCCAGGATCAGGATCACCTGGAGCCGGGTCGGGTCGCTGACATGCTTCAGGAGGATCGAAGCACGCTTGGCCTGCTGCGATCGCTGATCAGCGGCCTTGACCGCCTTGGACTTCGACGGTGCCTTCGGAGCGGCGGCCTTCGGAGCGGGGCTCGTCTTCGTTGCCATGTGCGAAATCTCTCCCACCCCGAGGCTCGTCACATCGGGGTGAACCGGGGAGTGGGTCGCGGCCGGAAAACTCCGAACCGAACCCACAGAGGGCATCCGGACCAACATGGTCACGAATGAGTCAACAATCATGAATCAAGGCGGAGAACTGTCGGAGGGATACCGTGGCACGATCAGGATGAATGCGGGCGACGATTTTTTCAACAATGACATCCGCTCTGAGATTCATGTCTGACCTTAATGTAACACGGCTTGTGCTCTTGACAATATCAACTTTCCATTTCTTACCTCAAGATCATCATTTTTCGAACTTTGCCGGGTGAGACTTTCGTAACGGTGCGGTTCGCAAATCCAGGGATGTGCCGGAATCGAGTTTCCTCACGTCTGTCCGTGAGTAGCGAGAGAGATGACACTATCAAGAAAACTCTGACATGCAAGGGACAAGCGACTATTATTTTCCAGCATTCATCAGTAAGCCGTTGACCTTCGTCATCACCTCGGCGGGTGTCCAGCGATCCCCCACGTAAACCGCCGCCAGACGCCCATCCGGTCCGATCACCGCCGCCCGCAAGTTGTGGTTGATCTCGGTCGTTCCCGGGGCATATGTCAGACCGAGAGGCCCGGCAATCTTGCTCAACTGCTCATGCGAGGCCACCGCGAACGTCCAGAGCGGCGGCCTGGCTCCACGCCGTCCCGCGTGAGCCCGAAGAATCTCCGGCGTGTCGTATTCCGGGTCGAAACTCACCGAGAGCAGGCGGACCTGATCGGCACGGTCGGCCACCAGCCCGATCTGTCTGGCCAGCGCGGCGAACTTCAGATCCATCGCCGGACAAAATTCGGGCGATGGACAACGAGTATAGATAAACGACAGAACAACCACTTTGCCCCGAAGTTCGGCCAGGTTGAGCGGCTTCCCGTCCTGAGTCGTCACCACGAAATCGGGCACCGGGTCGCCCGGTTCGAGAGCCGGCGACGCCGCCTGGACCGGAGGTTCGACCGTCGAGGGAGCGACCTCGCCGCGCGCTTCTACCACAAGATCGATGATCTCCAGAGTCTGGACCGCGTCGCCCGAGCGATCGACCTTGAGTTTGCCGGCGACCGTGTCGCCAGCCTTCACGCCTTCGAGTAACCGGCGATTTTTCACCTTGAACGGCATGGTCATCTTGGGCATGAATCCCACGATCTCCTCGTGTGAGATCGTGAGGCCCGAGGCCGGGTCCACCGCGCGGACCACGCCCCGGAGATCGTAAACGACCGAGGGAGCCGGCGCAACTCGACCGCAACCGAAACCGAAGGACATCAACGCCGCAATCACTATCACGCATGCTTGGTGTTTCATCGAGCGATCCTTGGTCGGCGGCGGTCGTACTGGGGAAAGACCATTGTAGCGAAGCGGACATATCCTTTTGCGAATTTCTTTCGATCAGAACGGGAAGTGGTCGTCGATCGGACTGGCGTCGAGTTCAACCAGGAACGCGGCGAGCCGGTCGACGACGACTTCGGTGAGGGCTTTCCCCTTCTCGGCGGTCGATGGGCCGGGGTCGCCCGCTCCGGAATTGGTGGTCAGGAGATGCCAGGGGCGGGTAATCTCGACCCAGCCCTGGTTGACCGCGGCGAACCGGGTCCGGGCCATTGTTCCGGAATCGGCCGTACCCTCGGCGACCAGATCCGGCCGATGGGCCAGGATCATACTCGTTTCCAGTTCCCCGGCGTGATCGCCGGGGTCGACAAAGATCTCCTTGTGGCGATCCGCCGCGAGCTTCCACCAGTGAGCCACGAACAGCCGGACCGGAGTCTTCAGGTGCAGCTCACGCAAGACCCATTTAAGGTCGTTGCCGCCGTGGCCGTTAAGCAGGACGCACTTGAGGACACCATGAGTGGCCAACGAATCGACCAGGTCGGTGATGACCCGAGCGAGCGTCGAGGGGTCGAGATTCATGGCCATCGGAAACCGCATCTGATTGGTCTCGGTCCCATACGGGATCGCCGGGAGAAGAACGACCCGCGCTCCCTGGTCGTGGGCCTTCGCGCAGGCAAGCCGTCCCACGGTGTCGACCTGGATCGTGTCGGTTCCATAAGGAAGGTGGAGGTTGTGCGGCTCGGTGGCACCGAGCGGCAGGACGGCGACCTCGTAAGCTTGACCTTTGATCTGGCCGTAGTTGGCTTCGTTCAGGTTCCAGGGTGGCATGGGCGGAGACTTTCTGAGTCGGCGGGGGAGTGGACCGCCCGTCGGAGAGGGGTCGTCGGGAAGGATCGGGAATCGCGACGAGCGGGAGTCTTTGGTCGAGCTTGCGGATCGCGAGGGCAATCCGGTACGATCCGGATCGGGTCGTTGCCGATAGCCGGGCCGTTGCTGGCTCTCATATAGCGGGGATTTTGCGTCCGATGCAAGCCTTCGAGGCGACGAACTATTATTTTGACCGGGCCGCCGCTCGCCTCGACCTGAGCGATAATACGCGGACCTTGATGATCACGCCCGACCGCGAGCTGCGGGTCGAGGTGGCGATCGAGATGGATAACGGCCAGATCGGTAACTTCATCGGCTACCGGGTCCAGCACGACAACGCCCGAGGCCCGTTCAAAGGGGGCCTGCGCTACCACCCGCACGTCGATCAGGACGAGGCCCGCGCGCTCGCGAGCCTGATGACCTGGAAGACCGCTGTCGTCGATCTCCCATTCGGCGGTGGAAAAGGGGGGATGAACTGCGACCCGTCCAAGCTGTCACGCGGGGAACTGGAGCGGCTCACGCGCAAGTTTGTTCAGCAGATTCACGACTTCATCGGTCCCGACAAGGATATTCCGGCCCCCGACGTCGGTACCGACGCCCAGGTGATGGCCTGGATCATGAACGAGTACGGCAAATTCCACGGCTTTCATCCCGCCTGCGTGACCGGCAAACCGGTCGAGCTCCATGGCTCGGCCGGGCGCGAGGCGGCGACCGGTTATGGCGTGGCTTTGATTTGCCGCGAAATGCTGGGCAAGCTCGGCAAGGTGGTCAACGGGACGACATTCGCCATCCAGGGGTACGGCAACGTCGGCAGCTACACCGCGAAGTTTCTCCACCAGATGGGCGGTAAGATCATCGCCGTCTCCGATGCGTCGGGCGGGTTGTCTCAGCCCCAGGGGATCGCGATCCCCGAACTCGAGAAGCACGTCGCGATCAGCCGGAAGGTCGTCGGCTTCAAAGGGGGCGAACCGATCACCAACGAGCAGCTTCTGACGATGCCTGTCGACGTCCTGATTCCGGCGGCGCTGGGCGGAGTTTTTGACGCCGAGATGGCCCGAGGGGTCCAGGCCGGTTTGATTGTCGAGGCCGCCAACGGTCCCACCTGGCCCGATGCCGACGAGGTCTTCGAGGCGCGAGGCATCCCCGTTGTCCCCGATATCCTGGCCAACGCCGGCGGCGTCGTCGTCAGCTATTTCGAGTGGGTCCAGAACCTTCAGCACTTCCGCTGGCCGCTCGAACAGGTTCAGCGTGAGGAAGAACGACGGATGGTCGAGAGCTTCGAGAAGGTTTACGAGATGGCCCACCGCAAGGGGGTCAGCCTCCGGACCGCCGCGTTCATGCTGGCGATCTCGCGAGTCGGCCGGGCCCGGATTCTCGGGGGGATCTGAACACCCGGAGAATCCGTGGGACTGCCGGATCATCACCGCTCCGGCAACCGGTTCCCCGGGCGGGCTTGATGTCAAGCCCAGTTTCGGCTGTCGCGAGTGAACGCCAGACCAACTTCCGCCAACTCCCGACCGATCGATGCTTCCCTGGACGCGAAAAGAGCGGAAATAGCCGGGAATCACGTATCGACAAGACAAGGGCACGATCCGGCCAAGCATTTATGCGCGTTGGATAAATGCAACATGCGTGTTGACGGAAACGATAATGCCGACGCGGCCGAGTTTTCTGTTTGTAATCAGTCGTGATGCGGAGTTAGAACATACTGTTGCCAAAGAGCGACGTGACACCTGGCTTTCGCGAAATCGATCGGGACCGAGATCTTCAATTTCTCGGTCTTGATTGGCGCCGCCGTTGCTGATCTCGCCGCACGAGTGTCATGTCGAAGCCATCGCGAATCGCCGAGGCCGGTGGTTCGCGGTGCTGATCAAGTGGGAATCTTGAGGCCCGTCTGACGGTCGAACGTTGGAGACGGTCGTGTTGTTTGCCAGCCTCGGCGACGAGGTTGGGCCAGGATGGCATTCGTAAGATCGATCGGCCTTCGCCCCGTTCGACCCTCGGGTCCCACGGCAAGGGCGTGTTACGGCCATAGTATATCCATGTCTAAATGGATGATGGAATCTCGATCAATCAAAAAGAAGAGGGCCGTCATGAGCATCGAAATGTCGCGAAAGCTGAGGCTCGGAGCACTGGTTGTCGCTACCCTGATAGTGGTTTGCGACCAGTCTCGAGCCGGATACGTTTCCCTGCCAAGTGACATGGGCACATTGACCACGGCGGGGAATTACACGAGCGTAGGAAATTATCTGTTTACGTTCGCGAATTATAGCTCAACGACTGTCGGCGGAGCACCGATTCCGGCCTCGTCGGTCGCCGTCAGCGCCGTCACGGGTCTAACGACCGGATTCGAGATCACGGCGCCGATGGCGGCCGCCCCCGGCTCGCAGAACGATCTGGCCTTCGCTTATAGCCTGTCAACCACCAATGGCGAAGGAATCCTGGCGGTGACCCTGAACGCTAACGGCTTCGTGAGCGGTATCGGCGTGGCCAATGCGATCGAGACGGTTTACACCGATTCCTCGAAGTCGACTTTTCTTGGTCAGCTCGAGATGACGACCGGAACGACGACTCTCTACTTGAAGGGGAAGGGGGGAACCGCAGCCGACGGCGGCTTCAACTCGCTCTACATCACGCAAGATATCGTCTACAACACGTACAAACCGGGTGATAACGCTACATTCTCGATCATCACCCAGACGTTCGCGATACCCGAGCCGGGTTCGATCGCGCTGATGGGGCTGGGTCTGGTTGGGCTGGGATTCCACGCTCGACGGCGAGCGAACAAGGTCGCCAGGGGCGGCTGAGTCGCCACCGGCTCGCGACGCTTTTCGCCCATCGACAGCCCGGGATCAGCACGGTTTGACGGTCGACCGGAGCCTCGCTCCGGTCGCCTTTCGGCCCTGTTCTTGGTTCTGGCTCCGAACCGGTCTGGCCGGGACCTCGCGTCTTCCGCTAAGATCCGGTAGCGTGCCCAGACCATTCAGGCGGATCATCGACCGGATCGACATGAGCGATAACATCTACGAAAACCCGCTGGTGTCGCGCTACGCTTCGAGGAAAATGGCCGAACTCTGGTCGAGCCAGAAAAAATTCTCGACCTGGCGACGACTCTGGGTCGCGCTGGCCGAGTCCGAGCGCGAGCTGGGCCTGAATATCACCGAAGCGCAGATTGCCGAACTGAAGGCGAAGGTCGATGAGATCGACTTCGCCGCGGCCCGCG
>JAJYCH010000359.1 GCA_021778575.1 Planctomycetota bacterium | reverse complement strand
GTTCCCGTTCCCGCCCGAGGCTGACTTCCGCTACACCCAGCACGTCCAGTTCGTCGCCCCTGAGTCGTTTGATACTCGCCGACGGACCGTCTACCAGATCCAGCAGAGGCTCCGCCGTCGCCGGATTCTCGAAGTCTTCGACGGCGCTGATCCCAACGTCACCACCCCCGATCGCCCGCTGAGCACCACGGCCATCCAGGCCCTCTATCTGATGAACGACCCGTTCGTCCACGACCGGGCGGGCGAGCTGGCGGCGCGGGTCGAGTCGGCCTCGGCCGACGAAGGGGATCGGATCGCTCGGGCGTATCGCCTGACGTTCGGCCGCGATGCCACGGCCGAGGAAATCGAGGCCGGCCGCACGTATCTCGCCGGGGCTCGCCCCGCGCTGGCCGAGGCCGGGGTGCCGGATGATCGTCAGCCTCGCGCGGCACTCGAAAGCCTGGTCCGCGTCCTGTTTGCCAGTAACGAATTCTTGTTCGTCGATTGAATCGCCGGACTGACTGACCCCAAAGGACCGCCGCTCATGGATACCAATCGACGTCAGGTGATCCGTTCGCTCGCGGGGGGGTCGATCCTGTTTCCGGGACTGCTCTCGTGGCTCCTTGCCGAGGACCGGGCGCGGGCTGATGAGGTCGACCCGCTGGCGCCTCGGTCGCCGCACTTCGCGGGCAAGGCCAAGCGGGTGATCATGCTTCATATGAGCGGCGGCGTATCGCACATGGATACGTTCGACCCCAAGCCTCGCCTGACCGCCGATCACGGCAAGCCCTCGGGAGCCGGTGGCAAGCCCTTCCTGGCCTCCCCCTGGAAGTTCCAGCCGAGAGGCCAGTGCGGCACCGAGGTCAGCGAACTGTTCCCGCACATCGGCGACTGCATGGACGACATCTGCCTGATCCGATCGATGAGGACCGATCACAACGACCACACCCAGGCCACGCTGGGTATCCACACCGGGTCGGTCTCCGTCGCCCGGCCGAGCCTGGGGTCGTGGGTCAGCTATGGCCTGGGAACCGAGAATCGCGACCTGCCGTCGTTCGTCGTCCTGGCCCCTCAGGTTCCCTACGCGGGGACGCAGGCCTGGGGCTCCGACTTCCTCCCTGGATGTCATCAAGGGACCCGCGTCCGGGCTGGGGCCGAGCCGATCCCGGACCTCAACCGCCGGGTTCCCACCGAACGGGTCCAGCAAGGGGAGCTGGCGTTCCTCGACCGGATCAACAAGAACCACCAGCGCGACCGCTCGGCCGACCCCGCGCTCGCCGCGCGGATTCGCTCGTTCGAGACCGCCTACGGCATGCAGCGGGCCATGCCCGAGGTCCTCGACCTGACCAAGGAGACCGACGCGACCCACGAACTCTACGGCCTACCGCGCGGTGAGACCAAAGGGTTCGCCTGGCAGTGCCTGATCGCCCGACGGCTCGCCGAGCGTGGGGTCCGGTTCATCGAACTGATCGACGTCGGCTCGTCGAACAACTGGGACGCTCACGGCAACCTCAAGTCACACGAGAAACACGCCAGGAATGTCGATCAGCCGATCGCCGGATTGCTCAAGGATTTGAAGTCGCGCGGGATGCTCGACGACACCCTGGTCGTCTGGACCACCGAGTTCGGCCGGACCCCACAGACCGACTCGCCCGATGGCCGGAGCCACCAGAGTTCCGCCTATTCCTCATGGATGGCGGGAGCGGGCATCAAGGGCGGGATCGTCCACGGCAAGACCGATGACTACGGGGCCAAGGTCGTCGAGAACGAGGTCCACGTCCACGACTTTCACGCGACGATCTTGCACCTGCTCGGCTTCGACCACACCCGGCTGACCTACCGCCACGCCGGCCGGGATTTCCGACTGACCGACGTGGCGGGCAACGTGGTCGACGCGATCCTGGCCTAGCTCAGGATCGCCTGGATTGGCCCCTTGCCTTCTTCTTTCTCCACCAGCCTCATGGTCCGGCCTTGTACCTTGATCTCCATCTTGGCGTGGTCGAGACCAACCTGGTGGAGGATCGTGGCGTGAAGATCACTGTAATAATGGGGGTCTTCCACCGCCTTGTAGCCGACGTCGTCGGTCGCGCCGTGGACGACCCCTCCCTTGATCCCGCCACCGGCCATCCAGGCGGTGTAACCTCGGGGGTTGTGGTCGCGCCCGGTCGTGTTCTGTGACCAGGGGGACCGGCCGAACTCACTCGACCAGACGACCAGGGTCTCGTCGAGCATTCCGCGTTGCTTGAGATCCTTGATCAGCCCGGCGATCGGCTTGTCGGTCGCTCGACAGAGCGGGCCGTGGGTCTCGATGTCGCCGTGGGCATCCCAGCCGCCATTGCCGCCCCCGGCATGGCAGACCTGGACGAACCGGACGCCTTGCTCGGCCAGTCGGCGGGCCAGCAGCAGTTGCTTGCCGAAGTCGTCGGTCTTGTCGTCGCCGATCCCGTACAGTTTCTTGATATGTTCCGGCTCGCCCGAGAGGTCGACGACCTCGGGCGCGGCGAGCTGCATCCGCGCGGCCAGTTCGTAGGCCCCGGCCCGAGCGGCGATGTCGGACTCGATCGCGTGGTGCTCGCGAAACTCGCGATTCAGTTCCGCAAGCGCTTGCATCTGTCGATCACGCTCGGACGCGGTCCCGCCCCTGGGCGGCTTCAGGTTCGGGATCGGTGTCTCGCCCGGCTGGAACGGCGTGGCCGCCACGCCCGCGCCGAGATAGCCGCCCGTCAACTGGACCGGCGATGAGGACCGGCCGAGGTTCACGAACGTCGGCAAATTCTTGTTGCTTGATCCCAGCGCGTAGGAGATCCAGCTCCCGAAACTGGGGTGGTCGAACGCCCGGCCGCGATGCCCGGTACAGGTCTCGATCACCGCCGGGAAGTGGTTCCCCTCGTGGCAATACATCGAGCGAACGACGGCGATCTCGTCGATCACGCCGCCAACCTCGGGGAACCAATCCGAGACCGGAATCCCCGATTGACCATGACGCGTGAACGTCCGCTTGCAGGCGATCACCGGGCGACGCATCTCGGCCCGATTGTCGCCGAAGCCGACCGCGTCGATCAGCTTGCCCGCCCACTTGTTGTCTTTGGGGTCGAAGGTATCAATATGGCTGACACCACCGCACATGAACAGGAAAATGACCGACTTCGCCCGAGGGGGAAAGTGCGGCCCCTGGAGCGCATCCTTGATCATCCCCGCTTCGGCCAGCAGACCGCCCAGGGCGACCCCGAAAAAGCCGCCGCCGGCCTGGTGGAGAAACTTCCGGCGGGAGACCCGGCCGCAAGGATAGAGTGGCTGGCCCATCCGGGATCACCTCGCGTAAAGGAACTCGTCCAGGTTGAACAGGAGCCAGGCCAGACCTTTGAGCCGCCCGGCGTCCCCCTGCAAATAGGCCAGCGCGACCTCGCGCTCGGTCGGCGACGGGCTCCGGGCGATCGCCGTCCGGAAGCCGAGATCGACCGCGACTCCCAGGTCGCCGGCCGAATCCTTCTTCAGTCGCTCGGCGAACTTGCCTGTCGCCGCCTCGATCACGTCACTGTTCATCAAGAACAGGGCCTGGGGCGCGGTGACGGTCCGGGTCCGGATCGGACACGGAGCCCGACCGTCGTCGACGTCAAACGCCTGGAGGAAGTTGGGCACCACGTCGCGGTTGGTCGCATAGCCCCGGACCATGAACGCCCCGCGACGGGCGGGACCCTGGCGGCCTCGACGTCCTCCCAGCTCGAACGACGGGCCGCTGGTCGAGAGGTCGAGTTCGCCGGCCGAGGCGAACACCGCGTCCCAGATTGGCTCGGCTTCCAGGCGACGGAGCCGGAAATGCCAGAGCCGGGAATTCTCCGGGTCGGCCGCCAGTTCGGCCGAGGCCCGCGTGGGGTCGACTTCCGAGGCCAGCTTGTAGGTGTCGGAGGTGACGATCAGCCGGTGAATCTCCTTCATCCGGAACCCTCGGGCGACGAACTCCGCCGCGAGCCAGTCGAGCAGTTCCGAATGGGTCGGAATCCCGCTCAGAACACCAAAGTCGCTTGAAGACTTGTGCAACCCTTCGCCGAAATGCCATTGCCAGATCCGGTTGACCGCGACCCGGGCAAAAATCGGATTCTCCGGGGCGGTCAGCCAGTCCGAGAACGCTTCGATTCGGCCTTCGCGGAATTCCAGAGCCGCCGGCGCGAGGGGCCAGCCCGGCTTGACCTCGTGGTTCAGCTCGGGGCGGGCGGGATCGCCGCTGGTCAGGATGTAGCTCTTTTCCAGTTCCTTTTTCGGGTCGACTTCCACGGTCCAGAAGGCGGGGAGGGGCGGACCTCGGCGATCGCCGACCTGGTTAAGCTTCGACTGGAGGTCGCGATACTTTTGCCTGTCGGCCTCGGTCATGATCGCCTGAATCTTGTCGTCGTCGATCCGGAGGACCGGGAAATAGTCGTCGGCGATCTTCGACTCGGCGGCCGACCGGGCCTCCTCCGGCTTCCGGACGATCACCTGGATGTCGGGCGGAAGCATGGCGATCCGGTCGTCGCGAAGCCTGGCCCGGTAAGGGGCGGCGAGAGCCTCGATCGGCGGCTCGAACTCCGCCCGCTTTCGGGCCACTTCATCGGCCACGCGACCGGCGGCGACAAGGTCGGCGGCACTCGCCAGCGTGACCTTGCGGAGCACCAGCGGATCGAACAGCGCCTTCATGGCGTAGAAGTCGCGCTGGGTGATCGGGTCGTACATATGGTCATGACACTTGGCGCAGCCGACCGTCAGCCCCATGAAGGCGGTCGAGACCGTTTCGACGGCGACGATCGGCAACTCCTTGGCGTCGACGCCATCGCGGATCACGGCCCCTCGGGCGAGAAATCCGAGCGCGAACTGATCGTCGAGGCGGGGTTCGGTCCGCGACCGGACGCCGGTGGCCGACATCTGCGTCCGGGTCCGCGACCGATAGCCGGTCAACTGCGTCCGGACGAACTGGTCGTAGGGAACGTCTTCATTGAGGGCGCGGATCACCCAGTCACGCCAGAGATGGATGCCGGGCGCGGCGATCATCCGTTCGTCGACGTCCGCGTAGCGAAGGACGTCCAGCCAGTGCCGACCGTAGCGGACGCCATGCTGGTCGGACGCGAGGAGCCGGTCAACGACCTTTTCATAGGCGTCGGCCGATTCGTCGCGGACAAACGCGTCCTGTTCTTCGAGCGAGGGAGCGAGCCCGGTCAGGTCGAGGCTCACCCGACGAAGGAGCGCCCGCTTATCGGCCGGGCCGACCGGGCGGAGCTTGCTGGGTTCATATCCCGCCGCAATAAACGCGTCGATCGGGTTCGACGACGGACTTTTTCCCGCCGGGACCACAGGGCGAACGACCGGGCTCGCGACCCAGAGTTCTTCCCCGTCGTCATCATCCCCAGCCCGCGCCACGACAGACCCGAACCCGACAACGAAGCAGACCATCCAGCAGAGGGTGAATCGCACGCTCGATAACTCCCTGGTCGGATGTCGAACAAATCTTGAATGTCATCATAGCCAATCCGCTCCTGCCAGCCAATCCAGGTGTGCCCCTATGTTTTTCTTGGGGGCTCTGGTCGCACCTGCCCTTTAGCGTCACGCGAGGAAATCCCCTCTGGAGTGCGAGAGCTTGCTCTCGCTCTGGCGACCGGAGCTTGCTCCGAGCCTGAGTGACCTGGCCAAA
>JAJYCH010000002.1 GCA_021778575.1 Planctomycetota bacterium | reverse complement strand
CTCTCTCGAAGCACTTTGCCAGCCCCGATCAGGATCATCGATTGCTGGCCGCACTGGGTTCTTCCCTCCGGCATTAGTCGGGAGTAAGCTGAGAAGATCCTCACACCTCCAAGGAACTCTCTCATGAAAGTCTTTGCGTTCGCCTTGGCCGTGATTTGCGCCGTTGGCTCGATCTCGCACGCACAGATGGGTGGGATGGGGGGCGGCTGGCCCCCCGTCGCGATCGCACCCGAGGACAGGGTCAAGCTCGACCTCCTCGAATTGGAGCAGGAGGTTGACAAGAGCCTTTTGAGAGAGGCGCTGACCAACCTGGGCAAAGCGACGATGGCGAACCCCAAGGCCGATGTCGTGGCGCTCTCGGACTTCATCCAGACCAAGAAGGCGTCGATCGAGAGTCGCGCCGCCAGCATGGCCGAGATCAAGGATAAGCCATTCAAGGCGAAGCGCGAGCTGTCGCAAGCCCGTCAGGCACCGAAGTCGGACCAGCTTGCGCAGATCGAGGCGTTACAGCTCGGAGAGGTCGAGATCCAACTGCTTCAGAGTCAAGTCGGCTCTTACCAGAACAAGCTCACGACATCGATCCAGGAGCTTACCAAGGCGGAGATGAACTCGGAATTCGGCGGGTTGAGCCCCGAACAGAAGAAGAACGATCTGGACGCGGCCAGGCAACAGTACGACAAGGTCAAAGCAAGGTACGTGGATTACAGCAAGCAGCTCCAGGCCCATCAGATGGACGTTCTCAACCTTCAACGGCAGCTAGGCATCAACAACATGTTTGGCGGCATGGGCGGCATGGGCGGGGGTTTCCAGTAAGGACACGAAAAGCCCGGGAACCCCTCTGGTGCTCCGAATTTCTCGCCAGGCGGCGCAAGGTTCGGATCGGACTTCGCGGGATCGGACCCTGTTCTCGCTCGAGACTCACTGGCCGAGTTCCCGGGCCATCTCGAAGTACATTTCGGCAGCTTGATGAACCTGGTCGAGCTCGATCCACTCGTCCTTGGTATGAGCCTGGGCGATATCGCCGGGGCCGAACACGACGCAGGGTAAGCCGGCTTCCCCGAGTGGTCCTGCGTCGGTTCCGTAGGGAACTCCGATCACCTCAGGTGACCGACCGCCGACTCGCTCGATCGCGGTCCGGAGCATCGGCAGAAACGGTTCCGCCTTGCCGGCGACGAGTGGTGGCATGTTCACCCAGGGAGGAAGAAACTCGACGCGCTTCATCGTCGATTCGTCCAGATGTTCACGAAGAAACGCGAGCACGCGTCCCGGGCAATCGGCGGCTCGTTCGCCGGGAATCACCCGGCGATCGATCTCGATCAGGCACCAGTCGGGCACGACGTTGACGCTCACCCCTCCTTCAATCCGGCCGACCGAGAGGCTGGGCGGGCCCAGGACCGGGTCGGGTTTCGACCGGGCCAGACCCTCGGCGTATTCCTGAAGCGCCGAGACGACCCGGGCCATCGTGTAGATCGCGTTTTCACCGAGATTCGGCGTCGATGAGTGACAGGCGACCCCTTGTGTCCGGATCTTCCAGCGGACCGCACCTTTGTGGCGGTCGACGATGTTCAGAAGCGTTGGCTCGGCAACGATCGCGAGGTCGGCTCCGTGGTTGCCATCGGCCAGTCGCGACGACCCGGTATGGGTGAACTCCTCGTCCACCGTGCAGGCCAGGATCACGCTGGCCGAGTCGCTCGGGCGCTCGCG
This sequence comes from Planctomycetota bacterium, assembly GCA_021778575.1. Taxonomy (GTDB): domain Bacteria; phylum Planctomycetota; class Planctomycetia; order Isosphaerales; family Isosphaeraceae; genus Tundrisphaera. The sequence goes on along the minus strand of JAJYCH010000002.1, from coordinate 24,425 downwards.
GACCAGCCGGGCAAAGGCCGTCAGCATCGCGGCCATTCCGCCCTTGATGTCGCACGAGCCTCGACCGTAGAGCCGTCCTTCTTTTTGCTCCGGAACGAACGGGGCGATCGTCATGCCATCGGCTGGCACGGTATCTTGGTGGACATCAAACAGGATGGTCCGGCGCGATCGTGGAGCGTCGTAACGGGCAATGATATTGTCGCGTCCCGGCGAGACAACCTGGCGCTCAACCGCGACGCCAATCCCTCGAAAATAGATTTCGAGATAGTCCGAGACACGCCCTTCGAGGAACTCGGGACCGGTCGAGCCCCGACCCATCGGGTTCACGCTGGGAATGGCGACGAGGTCCGAAAGCAGGCGGGTCACGGCGTCCAAAGGCTCGGCTCCAGGCGGGAAGATCAACGCATTAAGTCGATCTTAACCGCGAGGCGAGCGGGCGGGAAGAACCTGGGAACGCGTTCATCCACTCAAAAACCGTCATCGAGGCTGGGGTCGGGCTTGGGCTTCTTGTCGAACGGCGACGGTTTACAAAACGCGCCGACCAGCCCACTGATGGCAATCAGAATGAACAGCGCGAGAATAGTGAAGTGGAACAGGAACAGGAAACCGATGCCGATCAGCCAGAGGCTGCCCTGGAAGCTATACCAACCTCGCCCTTCGACGAATCCCTGAGCGATCGAGCCGGCGCCGATCAGGAACAGGATTCCCGGCCACCAATAACCGGTGGTGATCAGGATTCCTAGCCCGACCAGCCAGACGGCCGAGGTGATCGCACCGGCTTGCTCCGAGGTCAGTTTCACCGCGAGGATCTCCGGTCAAAGGCATGTGATCGAACCGTCCAAGAGGAGATCGAACACCAGGCCGAAATATTATCCGAGCGACTCGGAAATCGCTCGGTCCGGAGATCCCATAAGCAATTTTCTTACTTGACGCGTTCGACGTACTCACCGGTCCGGGTGTCGATCCGGATCTTCTCGCCGGGTCCGACGAACGGCGGGACGCTGACTTTCAGTCCGGTTTCGAGCGTCGCTTCCTTGTACTGGTTGGTCGCGGTCGCCCCCTTGATCGAAGGGGGGGTGTCGACGACGACGAGGTCAATCGAAGCGGGAACTTCGATCGAGACCGGCTTGTCGGGGACGTGCATGACCATCACCCGGCTGTTGGGCAAGAGGTACTGCATCGACGTGCCGATGATCTCGGGCGCGAAGCTGAGCTGGTCGAAGGTCTCGGTGTCCATGAAGACGTGCTCGTCACCCGAGGAATAGAGATATTCGTATTCCTTGGTCTCGACGTAAGGAACTTCGATCTGGTCGACCGATCGCAACCGCTTGTCGACGAGCGAGCCCGAATTCATGTTGCGGAGCTTGGTCTGGACCATCGCGCGAAGGTTGCCCGGCGTATGGTGGGCGAAGTCAACCACGACGAAGTTGACTCCTTCCATCGTGATCACCATCCCTCGGCGGATGTCGGTGGCCTTGATCATCATGGCGGTCTGCGATGCTCCCGAAGCTTGTACCGAAAAACCGGTGTAATCGGACCGGAAAAGATCCTTGTGACATTAACGAAACGGAATCGGCTTGACCAGACCTCTTGAAGGGCAGGACTCGGGACTCGGGACTCGGGACTCAAGACTCGGGACATCACTCCCACCAATTCTCAACGCCTTCGAGCCAGTCGTGATACCAGGTCAGGAAGTCTCGCTTCGGGACGGTGTGCTGCATACCCTCACCGGTGATCCACCAGATGTTTCCACGCTCAGGTCCCGTCACGATTAAATGCCAGTTCATTCCGCAGCCATCCGTTCCGAGATAGATACTGCCGTGTCTGACCTGCTCGATGGACCCTTCGTGAGATTTTTCTCCGCTCTCCCAGACCCAAGGCTCGGAAAATGGGAAGGGTTGGGCAATTGTTCCCAGAACTCGACCTCAGGCCGAGAAAAATCGACCGGACCGCGACCCAAGGGAACGAGCCCATAATCGGGAGGCCCGTCGCCTCCGTCGCCGACCTCGGTCAAGAAGCGTCGATACCCTTCGGGAAGCGCGATGCCATGCTTGTCCTCGAATTCCGCGACTCTGGATTCGCTCAGCGGGGATCGAGCGATTTCCCGCGTTCGGTGATCTTTCGCTTGAGCCGCGCGATTGGGTCGCTCATGTTCCGTCCTCCATCTCGCCGCTGTGAACCTGACTGTGACTTCAGCAGAGAATAACCAAATTTGACATTCCTTGTCATTTTTGTTAGCTTTTTGGAAAAAGATCCAGTACGAGCCGAGGACGAGCCATGAACGTTTCTCTGACCAAAGAATTCGAATCGTACGTCAACGACAAGGTCGAAAGCGGCCTGTATCAGACGGCCAGCGAGGTGATTCGCGATGGTCTGCGGCTGATGAAGGAGCGGGACGAACTCCATCAGACGAAGCTGGCGGAGTTGAGGCGCGAGATCGCAATTGGCATCGAGCAGGCCGATCAAGGCTTGGTTCATCCGTTTGACGAGGAGACGGTCGCTCGAATCAAGGAGCGCGGCTTGAAGAAATTGCGAGCCGTGATCGAGGCCGACTCGCAATGAACAGGCCGCAACTAACCGAGCAGGCAGAAGCCGACCTTGACGAGGTCTGGGCCGTGATCGCCGCTGAGAACCTCACAGCAGCCAATCGAATGATCAACGCAATCCTGTCCGCCAGCCGAGTCCACAGTAGTTATCCGGGGCTGGGCCAAGCTCGTGACGATCTACACCCTGGGATTCGCTGCTTCGCGGTCTCGCCCTACGTCGTCTATTACCAGCCGGTGGAGTCCTCGATCGAGATCCTCAGAATCCTCCACGGCGCACGCGACGTTGAATCGATCTTCGCCGATGAAACCTGAAGACTCCGCTCAATCCCACTTCAAGATCGCTCCGGTGTGGGCGCTGGTGGCCATGCTGGCGTATTTGCCGAGGTAGCCCTTGGTGAATCGAGGCGTGGGCTTCTTCCAGTTCAGCTTTCGAGCCGCCAGTTCCTCGTCGGAGACCTTTACTTCGAGGGTTCCGGCGGGGATGTTGATGGCGATCAGGTCTCCGGGCTGGATCAAGGCGATCGGGCCTCCGACGGCGGCCTCGGGGCTGACGTGGCCGATCGAGGCTCCGGCCGTTCCACCCGAGAACCGGCCATCGGTCACCAGGGCGCACCTGTCACCGAGGCCGACGCCCTTGATCGCCGTGGTTGGCGCGAGCATCTCTTGCATCCCGGGTCCGCCCTTCGGGCCTTCGCCCCGGATCACCACGACGTCGCCGGCCTTGACCTTGTCGAAGACGATCCCGTTGTAGGCATCCTCTTCACTCTCGAAAATCACGGCCGGACCGGTGAAGACCATCATCTTGGGATCAACGCCGGCCGTCTTGACGATCGCGCCTTCGGGAGCCAGATTCCCCTTCAGAACGGTCAGACCGCCTTCGCTCGAATAGGCCCGGTCGACCGGTCGGATCACGTCGAACGGGTCGAAGCCATCCGTCTCGATCGGAACTTCGTCCTCTCCCTCAGCGTCGAGCAATGCGACGCCGGCGACCTGAGAGTTTGCCGCGTCCGACACGGCGGGGACGCTCCAGGCGACCGTGGTTCGTTCTCCGCCCGGACGAACCTTGGTGAGCAGTTTGGCGGTCGCGTTGGCGAGCTTCCCTCGGACGTCGTACTCGGCGATGTTCTCGCCCAGTGTCTTGCCGGTGACGGTCGAGCAAGCCAGGTCGAGCAGGCCGGGCTTGCCTCGGGCGATCTCGCCGAGGATCGCGTGAATCCCGCCGGCTCTCGCGACATCCTCGATATGGTAGTTGCTCGACGGGGCAACCTTGCAGATGTTGGGCGTGAGCTTCGACAGCTCGTTGATCCGGTCGAGAGTAAACGCAACGCCGGCCTCGTAGGCAATCGCCAGGATGTGGAGAACGGTGTTGGTGCTCCCGCCCATCGCCATGTCGAGGACCATCGCGTTGTCGAAGGCGGTGCTCGTCGCAATCTCACGCGGCAAGAGGCCGTGACCGATGCCTTTCTTGCCATAATCCTTGGCCATAGCGACGATCCGGGTCGCGGCGTCGCGATAGAGCCGCTTGCGATCGGCCGAGGTCGCGAGAATCGTCCCGTTGCCGGGCAGAGCCATCCCGATCGCTTCGGCCAGGCAGTTCATGCTGTTGGCGGTGAACATCCCCGAGCAACTGCCGCAGGTCGGACAGGCGGCTTTTTCGATCGCGTCGAGCTCTTCGGCCGAGATCTGGCCATTCTGTCGCTTGGCACCGGCGATGAAGGCGTCGATCAGGTCAATCGGCTTGCCATCTTCGGTCTTGCCGGCTTCCATCGGGCCGCCTGAGACGAAGATCGTCGGCACGTTGACCCGCATCGCCCCCATGAACATGCCAGGCACGATCTTGTCGCAGTTGGGAATGCAGATCATCCCGTCGAATCGGTGCCCTTCGATCATCGTCTCGACCGAGTCGGCAATGATCTCACGCGACGGGAGCGAATATTTCATCCCGTTGTGGCCCATCGCGATCCCGTCATCGACGCCGATCGTGTTGAACAGGAACGGTACGCCACCGGCGGCCCGGACGCATTCCTTGACGTAGTTGCCGACTTCCTGAAGATGGACGTGGCCGGGAATGATGTCGACGTGACTGTTGCAGATCGCGATGAACGGCTTATCCCAATCCCCCTCACCCACGCCGGTCGCTCGGAGCAAGCTGCGGTGTCCGGCTCGCGCGTCCCCCTTCTTGATCGTGTCGGAACGCATGGCGGGAACGGTCGGTTCGGCGGGCATGATGAGAGTGTCCGAAAATCCAGACTCGAAAAGGAGGCACGACTCTCTTGATAGTAACGCGATCGGACCGATGATCCAAGCCTTCGGACCTGGACGAACCCTGATCAGGGCCGCTTTTCGAGTTCAATCGTTTCGAGTGCTCCGAGCGCCCGTGCACGAACTTCCAGTTCGGGGTCGTTGGCCGCAGCGTGGAGCGCGTTCATGGCCCGGACATCGGCCTCGCCGATATCGGCGATGGCCTCGATTGCTCGAATCCGGGTCTCGACCGAGTCATCCAGCGACGCCTTGACCAGTATGTCAAGCGCCTCGATTCCCTGGCCGATCGAATGCAACAGAAAGGCTGACTGGTACTGGAGTTCGGGATCGTCCGATTTGAGCCCCTCGCGCGCCCTCCGACGGACGGCGGTATTCGCTTCCGGCGATTGTCGGGCCGCCCAGGCCAGCGCGTCGCGCGGTCGATCGGGATAACTTTCTCGCTTCACCTTCAACTCGCCGGCCAGGAACGCCACGGCTTCCTCGGACCGGACCGCCAGAATCGTCAGGGCCATGAACGCCCGGTTGGCCACGTAGCTCATGGGAGCGTCGGTTGGCTGCTCCTTGAGAAACTTGACAAGAAACGGCACCGCCTCGCTCCCGCGATCGTTACAGCCGAGCACAAACGCCGCCTCGACCCGGACGGCCATGTCATCGTCCCCGAGCCGATCGACGACAAGAGCCAGCGCGGGATCGTTCGAGTTGCCGCTTCGAAGGGAGTCGGAGGATCGGCCGCTCTCGTGGATCACCTGGCCCACCGACCCGACCGCGGCCCGTCGGACCTTCGGTTCCGAATCCTTCAAGGCAAGCTTGAGCGCTCCCAGAGCCTCGGGTCGCCCCGTCCCACCCCGCTTGTAGACCTGTCCCAGAGCCTCGGCCGCCTTGATCCGGATCGTGGAATCGGGATCAGCGAGCATGCCGGAGAGACGATCAATGACAACCGTCGGATCGGCTTCGAGCGAAGGTACGCACCAGATTGCCCACCCTCGGATGGCCGGGTCGGGGTCGTGAAAGGCGGCGAAGACCGCTGCCAGAGTGGCCGGAGCGTCGAGACCTTCGATCACGTGCTCTCGTTCGACCTCGATCCAGGTCTTTGACTGGGTCGACGGATTGTGAATCGCGCGATCCCAGACCCGGAGCGGGCTAAAATATTCGCGGACGCCCCAGAATCCCAGAGCCAGCACAGCGACCAAGCCCAGCAAGGTCCCGATCCGAAGTCCGAACCGGGGGGCGGCCAGCGGTTTCGCGGCGAGATTTTTGGGTAATTCGAAGCGGCTCATCGATCCTCCTCCGTCTGCGCTCGGTCGATCGGGGGACGGACCGTCCGGGCGAATCGAGCCAGATTATTGATTCATCGTAGCCGACCCAGCAAGCCGGCGGTACGGCCAAAACCGCCAGGCCCGAGCCACGGATTGGGGCGACGTTCGAACGGACAAAGGCCCGGCAAAGTTGCCGGGCCTTGTTGGCTGAGTCAATCGAGGGCATCCGAGCGAGGTCAGAAGACGTCGAGGATGTAATGATTGCCCTTGTAGAACTTGCGCTTGTTCCAAGGGTGCAAGGCTTCGGCGTACTTCTGGATGCCAAACTTCCTGGTCCCGCCGTAATAATTACGGTAGAACGGCCCCTGGATCTGCGGAACGATCCGCTGCTCCTTGGGATAGAGGTACCATCCGTCGTACAGAGCCTTGTATTCGTGGCCGCTGCCCGGATTCTGGGGCGGGGTGTAGGGCCAGTGCAGGTAATCCGACCAGTCCTGAGCCTGGGCCGACAGGCCTGACAGCCCGATCAGGGCCGCCGAAAGAACAAGAGTTTTGAGCAGAGAGCCTCGCGACACGATCCACCTCCTTGTAGGGACGCCATTCCCGAACGTGGAGAATCATGCCACGCGGATCTCGGGAATGTCGGCTCGTCGGGGATTTTTTTCTGAGTCAGAGTTCAGGTTGTCGCGAAAGCGCGTCCTTTCGCGATCGTACCCGCGACGACACGACCAAACGGAGGCCGACTCGATGGGTCGGTGACAGGGATGAACCGACTGATCGCGGTGGTGCTGGTTCTGGCGACCTGTCTTCCTCTGCCCTGGACCAATGCCGACGAGCCCGACGCTTCCCGGCTCCGACAGCATGTCACCAAGCTAGCCTCCAGCGAATTTCAGGGCCGGCGCGAGGCGGGTGCCATCAAGGCGCGGTCCTACCTGATCGATGAGTTCACGAAACTCGGCCTGCAACCGCTGTTCGGTGGCTCGTTCACCCAGAACGTGACGGGGAAGGGGCCTGAAGACGTCATCGGGGTGAACCTGGGAGCCCGGATCATCGGGAGCGACCCCAGTCAGGCGGATCACTGGGTCATTCTGGGCGCTCATTATGATCATCTGGGGCGGCAGGGCGCTCTGATCTATCCCGGAGCCGATGACAATGCCTCGGGAGTGGCGATGATGCTCGAAGTCGCCCGGACGATCGCCCGATCGCCGGTCAAGCCGCGCCGATCGATCGCTTTCGTCGGCTTCGACCTCGAAGAACGGGGACCGAAAGGGGAGTTCGGGCTCCGAGGCTCGCAGTTCTTCGCGCGAAACCCGCCGATGGCGCTCGACAAGATCGCCCTGTTCGTCACGGCCGACATGATCGGTCGGTCGCTCGGCGGAGTCCTGGAAACGACGGCGTTCGTCCTCGGTTCGGAACACGAGCCCGAGGTTCGTCCCTGGATCAACAAGGCCGCCGAAGGGAAGCCGGTCAAGCTGGCCCTGCTCGGGTCGGACATGCTCGTGATCGACCGAAGCGACTACGGGCCGTTCCGGTCGAGAAAGATTCCCTACCTCTTCTTCACGACGGGCGAGAGCCCGGTCTATCATTCGCCTCTCGATGTTCCGGAAACGATCGATTACCCGAAGCTGGAGGCGATCAGCCGGATCATCGCCGGTATTGTTCGGGAAGCTCTCGATGGTCCGGTCGTACCGGTCTGGTCCGCCGTACCCGATTATCCGTTGGCCGAGGCGGTGGCCGTCCGCGACGTGCTCCAGACATTACTTTTTCATAAGGAAGCGTTCGCCATCGGCGGTTATCAGATCGCCTTGATGAACCAGACGATCAAGACCATTGACGAGATCGAGCGCCGCGGGACCATGACGAGCGCCGAGCGGACCCGGATCGCCCGGACCGCGCAGGTGATCATGTTCACGGTATTTTGACGGGTCTGATCTCGGATCAAAGCCGGGGGACCGCTTTACCGACTTCACCGGCCGGAGCCGCCGGTTTGAAGATCGGTCCGGGTCGGTTGATCAGAAACTGCGGCTCATTGGGATTCGGGAGAAACGGGTCGTTCGGAAAAACCTGATTGGGCCGAGGGTTGATCAGGTCCAGGCCGAAATTGATCTTCGGAGCGTCGGGATTTTCGTGATCGTCGGGTCCTTCCTCATGGAGCTTGACCCGGAGCGCCGAGGCCCGCCATCCCAGGTAAGTTGGCCAGCCCCGGCCGATCGTGGGCTCGGAACCGGTCACGACATAGTTCGAGCCGTTCCACTCGATCCGTCGTCCTGGCGAGCGGTCGAGCTTTGAGAGATAGCGGATCGTCTCGTCGGCCCGGTCCACGTCTCCTCTGGCCAGCAGGATCTGGGCTCGAAGGCAGAGCAAGCGATAGCGCTGCTCTGAGGTTCCGGCCCGGTCTTCGAGCGTCTCCAGGCCATCGAACGCGGCGGCGTAGTTCTCGCTCAGATAGTCGAAAAACACCCGAGCTTCGTCCAGGATTCCGGCGACTTCCGGGCTCGCCGGACCGGCCGAGGTCGGCCGGTCGCAAAGTGGACGACCCAGGCGGCCGATTCTCCGGAGCCGAGGCACCTGTTCGGAATTCGCCTCGATCTCTCCGGCGACCGGCAGCATAGTCAGCCGTTCGAGTCGGCCACCCGTCGCGCCGTTGATGTTGGCGGTGTGCTGGATCGAGGCGAGAATCCCCCGAGCGGTTCCGACCAGCGTGGCGATCCACTCGATCCGGGACTCGTCGTCGGGCGCGATCAGCCTCGACCGGAGATCGGGACTATCCAGGTCACACAGAGCCGGCGGCGAGAGCCGGGCAATCGGCCCGATCCGAGCCGCCAGGGTCCGGCCGTCAGGGGCGAGCGAAAGCGAACTCATCGGAACCGAATAGTCGAGCAAAACAAACCGCTTGTAGATCTCGTTTTCGCGGGGATGATACCAGACAATCTGATGCGGTGACCCGTCGATCACCGTGGCGGCGAACAGGTTCTCACCATCGCCGTCAAAGGCGATCGAGACTCCTTCCACCGCGCGGTCCCGGACGTTCATCGGCTCACTGGAAAGCGCGCGAAGGGTCTCGGTCTGACCCGAGTCAACGCGAACCTTCAGCATCTCGATGAAGTCGCCCCCGGGTTGGTCGGCTCCCCTGGGGGACGAGCGACGGGCGGCGACGACGAGAGTCGCCCCGTCGCGAGTCCAGGCCGGGGCTTGCCCGGCCTGACCGACCTCGGCGAGTACCCGAGGTTGCGCGGTCGGCTTGTCGAGACAGTTGAGCGTATCGCCCGTTCCCTTCAAATAGAACGCCAATCGCGATCCGTCGGGCGACCACGACGGCAGATACGCGTCATTGATCGCGTTGATCTGCCGCCCCGTATCGGACCGGATGATCGCCATTCCCAACGGATTGAGCTGGGGAATCGCCAGATAATGGCCGTCAGGACTCCAGACGATTGCCTGGCCCGGCAAGCGAGCGGTATCGGCGCTGAGAACCCCCAGCGGACGAGCCGAGAGAACCCGCTCGCGCCCGGGACTGTCGAGGATCACCACCTCGAATCTTGCCCGGTCGTCACCGTCGACGACAACCCGGCCAAACGCGAGAGCACGGCCGTCGGGACTCCATCCCGGCGCCGTCAGCGGGTATTTCGAATCCGCCAGAAGGACGGATTCTCCCGAATCGGCCCGGGTGGCCCAGAGCCGATAGCCCTTCGGCTGCGCTCGAGCACTAGCCGAGACAACCGGTTTCGCGGTCGCTGGTTCGAGAATCCAGCCAGAGGTCAGCCAGCCATCGAGTGGCCGGACCTCGACCACGTAAGCAATCCAGCGACCATCAGGCGACCACGGCATGGGCGCATGCAAACAACCACTAATAACGAGAACGATTGCGAGCAGGCAGAATTTCGGCAGGATACGCCACATCGGCTGGGATTCTCCCGGGGGAGTGAGGTTCCGGCCTGGGCGGGATGGGGATTGGCGGCGAGCCGGTTCCAATCCCCCAACCGCTTACTTGACTCAAGTATAGTGACGTTAGACCCGATTGGATACTCAGCCACTCAGAAATCAACCGCTCACTGACGTTCAAGGCTCGCGACTGGGAAGAATAGAAAATCCAGGTCATGCCCTCCGGTTAATTTGACGTTGAGGTCCAGCGTTGTAGACTCTCCCAGGAGATGGGGGTGAGTGACTCAAGTCAGGTGTCCGGATCGGACGAGTCTCCCTTGCCTCGTGCGTTGGCAATCTCTACAATTTCCGACTTGATATGGGATTGCGGAAAACCGAGCTCATCGGCTTGAGTCTCGGTTCCCGACGCTCGGGATGTCGTAAGCCTGTTCCGGGGCCCTCCATGAGATTCGTCCTCGTCGATCGCATCACGGACATTCAACGTGGCCAGTCGCTCGTCGCCATCAAGAATCTTTCGCTTGCGGAAGAATATCTGGCCGACCATTTTCCGGGCTTTCCGGTGATGCCGGGCGTTCTGATGCTCGAGGCCCTGACCCAGGCCGGTGCCTGGCTGGTCCGCGACATGGAGGATTTCGCCAAGAGCGTGGTCCTCTTGAAGAAGGCCAAGATGATCAAATACGGCAGCTTCGTCGAACCCGGCCGCCAGTTGCAACTGAAGGTGACTCTGGTCTCGCATAACGAGTCCGAGGCCAGTTTCAAAGGGGAAGGGTCGATCGAAGGCCAGGTGATGGTCAAAGGCCAATTCACCCTCATGCGTTACAACCTCAGAGACAAAGATCCGGCCTTGCACACGACCGACGCGTCGATCGTGGCCGGGCTTCGTGACCTGTTCGCCACGCTGAGAAAAGGGTCGGTGGGGGCTCGAGCGATCATGAAACCCCCCGCGAATCCCGCTCTTGACGTGGCCTTGATCGATCAAACCAGTGGGTAAATGGTCCGATCAGTCCGTTCGCGCGGGTCCTGATGATGTTGCAAGGTTTGCCAAAATGCATCAAGATGGCAACCAAGCCTCGGAACGCCGGCCGACCGTGACTGATCCCGCCCCCTTTGAGCAACCGCACCCGCGAGCATCGTCCCGACCCGATTGAAGTCGAGCTTGGCCAATCGCCGACCATGAATCGAGTCAGGCCGCGAACCCGGCGGGCGGAGGATGGTTCCCAGCGTGGGACTCGGAGAGGTGTTCCCGTACTTTCGAGGATGACATGCCGACGCACGACGAGATTTATCAGAAAGTTCAATCCACCCTGGTCGAGGCTCTGGGCGTCGACGAGGAAGACGTCACCAAGGATTCCACCCTCCAGGGCGACCTCGGGGCCGAATCGATCGACTTCCTCGACATCGTGTTCCGGCTCGAACGGAACTTCGGCATCAAGATCCCCCGCGGCGAACCCTTCCCCCAGAACGTCGTGACCGATCCCGACATGATCAAGGACGGCAAGTTCACCGAGAAGGGACTTGAAGAACTCAAGACCCGGATGCCGTATGCCGACCTGACCGAGTTCGCCGCCGACCCCGATATCGAGCGAATCGGCGATCTCTACACCGTCGACATGCTCGTCCACTACGTTTCGAGCAAGCTGGCGGCCTGAGCCGGTCCAGTGAGAGCTGCTCTCGATCCGGGTGAAAACCGGGACCTTCGCGATCACGGCTGTCGGTTGTGGTTCAAGGGTCCCTTTTATTTTTCCCAGGTGAGACATCTCCCGGCTCGAATCCTCGTCGTCTCGCTCTCCTCCGTGCCGCGCCGACAGTCGTCGATGATTCGGCCGCCTCGATCTCGCGTTCTGAGCCAGTCAGTGCCGGCCCGGTGTCGACGTCGGGTCAGTGTCCTTTCCAGCGGGTGTTGTTCTCATGCGATGGATCTGGATCGACAAGTTCCTGGAGTTCCGAAGCGGCCAGTTCGCCCGGGCTGTCAAGAACTTGACGCTCGCCGAGGAACACCTTCACGACCATTTTCCCGGTTACCCGGTCATGCCCGCCTCCCTGATTATTGAGGGGCTGGCTCAGACCGGAGGGATTCTGGTCGGTGAGGTCGGAGGCTTTGTCGAGAAAGTGGTCCTCGCCAAGATCCCCCGAGCCGAGTTTTTTGGCGTCGCCTGCGCCGGAGATCAATTGATCTACGAGGTAACATTGACTGACCTCCGCGCCGAAGGGGCGGTGGTCGAGGCAAAAGCGTTTCTGGAGGGCGAGCTGCTCGCCGACGTGGAGATCTTCTTTGCTCACCTGGACAATACCCGGGCGAACCAGATCTTCGGGCCGAAAAACTTTGTCTTCACCCAGCAACTGCTCGGCGTGCTCGACCTGGCCAAGGCCCAGACGCGAGCCAAGGAGGCCCAGAGCCTGGAAGCCGCGAAGCTTTCCGAGGTATCGGCCAACGGTCACGTCAACGGCACCCCGCTCCCGGAATCCAATTCGTGACCTGTAAGGTGTCCGCTTTTGTTGCCGAGCTTCGGCCGAACGACCTGGTGGACCGGAATCCGCCCGATCCGACGCCCTTGAATCAACCTCTGTTCGCTGATTCGACCGAGTCCGTTGGAGTCTGACGAGTACACTCATGCCCCGCACCGAACGCCGAGTCGTCATCACCGGACTGGGTCTCGTCACGCCGCTGGGCATCGGAGTTGACCCGTTCTGGTCCGCTCTGGAACAAGGGCGCGGGGCAATCCAGCAAATCAAAGCGTTCCCCGTTGATGGCTTGCCCAACAACGTGGCGGCGGAAGTTCCCGACCTCGACAAGAAGGCCATGATCGAGCTGGCCTTGCCCCGGATCAAGAAGCCGCTCCGCAAGAGCTTGAACTTCATGGCCCGGGATATCCAGCTCTCGGTCGCCGGGGCGCAACTGGCGTTCCTTGACGCCGGGCTTGAAGGTGCCGCGATCGACCCGACCCGGATCGGCGTTGACCTGGGCGCGGGGCTGATCTCGACCGAACTCGACGAACTGGCTCCCGCCATCGATATCGGCTACCAATCCAACGGCAAGTTTGATTACGGAGCGTATGGCCGCGAGGGGATCGGCATGATCACGCCGATCTGGCTGCTCAAATACCTGCCGAACATGCTGGCTTGCCATATCTCGATCCTGCTCGACTGCCAGGGGCCGAGCAACACCATCACCGAGGCCGAGGCCGCCTCGAACGTCGCGATCGGCGAGGCCGCTCGGATCATCGCCCGAGGCCGAGCCGACATCATGATCACCGGCGGGGCCGACTCGAAGATTCACCCGCTCAGCATGGTCCGGATGACGCTCCTCGACCAGATGTCGCGCTGGAGTGGCGATCCGTCGGGGGCTTGCCGCCCGTTCGACGCCGCCCGCGATGGCTGGGTTCCCGGCGAAGGGGCGGGGATCATTATCCTCGAAGAACGCGACCACGCGATCGCCCGAGGAGCCAAGATTTACGGCGAGATTCTCGGATTTGGTTCGGGCTGCGACGCCAACCCGGCCGGCGGACTCGACCCCGACGGCATCGGCACCGAGATCGCCATCAACGCCGCGCTCCGCGATGCGAAACTGACACCCGGCGAGATCGGCCACGTCAACGCCCACGGCGCCTCGACAATCGTCTCCGACCTGGCCGAGGCCCGCGCCATCAACCGGGTCTTCGGAACCGAGGCTGGTCAGGGCGTCCCCGTGACCGCCTTGAAGGGGTACATGGGCAATATCGTCTCCGGCTGCGGAGCGGTCGAACTGATCGCCAGCCTGCTCGGCGTCAATCGCGGCCTGATCCCGGCGACTCTGAACTGTGAGACGCTCGACCCGGCCTGCGGTAATCTGGACGTCGTGACCGGACCGCCCCGGCCGACCGTGAACCCGATCTTCCTCAACACCAACCTCACCCGCCACGGCCAGGCCGCATCGGTCATCGTGCGCGGAAATCCCGGGCAGATCTGAATCCACTGACTTCATGATCCGTTCAAACCGGTGGAACAATTCTTGCCACCACCGGTCAGGCGATCTTCTTCGAGACCCAAGGAATACGTCCCATGCAGCGCCGAGTCGTCGTGACGGGAATGGGGATGGTGACTCCGGTCGGCCACGACCTGGAGTCGACCTGGTCCTCGCTCCAGGAAGGGCGGAGCGGCGTCGGCGAGATCTCGTTGTTCGACGCTTCCAGCTTTCCCACCCGGATCGCCGCCGAAGCCAAGGGATTCGACCTGGCTCGGTATGTCAAGGATGCCGACCGCTGGGTCGAACACTGCCGAAACACCCTGTTCGCGATCGCCGCCGCGCGGATGGCCGTCGATCACTCGGGGCTCTAGACCAAATCCGACCTCGACCGGGCGCGATTCGGCATCTATCTGGGCTCGGGCGAAGGGCAACAGGACTTCCCCCGGTTCGTCTCGCTCGTCCATTCTTCGTCACACGAGGGACGAGTCGATACCTCGAACTTCACCCGCGAAGGCGTGAAGCTCCTGCACCCGATTCACGAGGCCGAGCAGGAGCCGGGCACTCCGGCCGGGCACCTGGCCGGGATTTTCGGAGCCCGAGGACCGAACGCTAACTGCCTGACCGCCTGCGCGGCGAGTTCACAGGCGATCGGCGAGGCCACCGAGATCATTCGTCGAGGGGATGCCGACGTCATGCTCTCGGGGGGCACCCATAGCATGATCCACCCGTTCGGCGTCACCGGCTTCAACCTCTTGACTGCTCTCTCGACCCGTAATGATGAGCCCACTCGTGCCAGCCGTCCGTTCGACCGCGACCGCGACGGGTTCATTCTGGGCGAAGGGGCGGGGATGATGATCCTCGAAGAACTCGAACACGCCAAGGCCCGAGGCGCGACGATCTATGGCGAGGTCGCCGGCTACGGCTCGACCGCCGACGCCTTCCGGCTGACCGACACCCACGACGAAGGGCGCGGAGCGATCGCCTCGATCAAGGAAGCCCTGGCCGACGCCGAGATCAATCCGGCGGATGTCGACTACATCAATGCCCACGGAACGAGCACGGCGGTCAACGACTCGATCGAAACTCTCGCGATCAAGCGAAGTTTCGGCGATCTGGCCTACAAGGTGCCGGTCTCCAGCACCAAGAGCATGATGGGCCACCTGATCGCTGCGGCCGGTAGCGTCGAGGCGATCGTCTGTCTGTTGACGATCCGCGACGGCGTGGTCCCGCCGACGATCAACCTGGAAAATCCCGGCGACGACTGCGACCTCGACTATATCCCTCACGAAGCCCGGCGTCGCAAGGTGGATGTCACGCTCTCGAACAGTTTCGGGTTTGGCGGGCAGAACATCGCCTTGATTCTCAAGCGCTATACCGGCTGACCACGATTCCAGCAGGTTCGGTCGGGGCTTGCGTATCGACCGATTCCCGACCAAGCTATGAAACGAATCCAAACACACAAATTTGCCGACAAACGGCGATTCGCCCGAATAGACACCTCGACAACTGACCTCCCAGGCGAAGTCATCGGAGTTAACTCGTGTCCAGCCCCTCGTCCGTGTTCGTGATCACCTCGGCCCTTCTGGCGATGGGCACGATCGTCGGATTCCTTGCCTATGTCGTGATCCGCTACTCGCCGATTGTCGAACGGATTTTCGAGGAAAAGCCGATGTTCTTGCCGCTCCGGGTCGCTCCCGTGGCGGGCGGAGAGGACGTCCGGTTCTCGACCAGGGACGGGCTGAGTCTGGCGGGAACGTATTTCCCGGCCCGAACCGATTACCGGTCGGGGGTGGTCGTCTTCTGTCATGAGTATCTCAGCAATCGCTGGAGCTTCCAGCCCTACGCCGACCACCTCCGCGACCAGGGATTCGACCTCTTCACCTTCGATTTTCGGAACCACGGCGAGAGCCCCAAGGACCCGGTTTATAACCCGCTCCAGTGGGTCACCGATCACGAAGAACTCGACCTCCAGGCCGCCCTCACCTATCTCCGGACCCGTTCCGACGCCGATCCGGCCGGCGTGGGCCTGTTTGGAGTGAGCCGAGGAGCGGGCACGGCACTTTGCCAGGCCTCAAAAGATCCCCGGGTCTGGGGCGTCATCACCGACGGGGCGTTCCCGACCCGAGGCACGATGCTCGCTTACATCCTCCGCTGGGCCGAGATCTATGTCGGTAATCCGCTCTTCTGGAAAGCGGTTCCGGTGGGCGTTTTCGACTTTCTGGGCATGGCCGCCCGGCTCAAGACCGAGCGCAAGCTCCACTGCCGCTATGCCAACGTCGAACGAGCGGTGGCTCGGCTGGCGCCACGCCCCTGGCTGTCAATTCACGGCCAGAAGGACGCCTACATCGGCGTCGATATCGCCCGAGCCCTGTTCGATCGGGGTGGCGATCCGAAGGAACTCTGGATCGTCGACGGGGCGAAGCACAACCGCTGCCGCGAGAAGCAACCGGTCGCTTACCAGGGCCGGGTGGCGGGATTCTTCCGCGATAACGCCCCCAGGGGCCAGCCGATCCGCGACCTCGAAGCCAAGGTCGCGGTCACGGAGGCATCATCGTTTACCGAGATCCCCGTTCCCGCTGACCTCGGCGTCGTCGTTCCGGGTTGATCGAAGCATGCTCATTTCTCAGACGTTACCGCCCTTGACAGGTTTGTTTATCAGGGCTATTTTCGCGATCGATGGCGAACCTGTCACGATTCCGACAAGGATGGGCGGCTGACGATGATCAATTCGATCCGCAAGTTTGTCGGCTTGCCTTTGATGAATCGTGCTCGGGCCGAGGCTCGCCACTTTCTCGATCTGACCAAGCAGGCCGGGCCGACTCAGCGCGATCTCCTGCTGTCGCGGATCGCGCGTCATGCCGATAGCCAGTTCGGTCGCGATCACCATTTCGGCGCGATCAAGTCGGTCGCCGATTTCCGGAAGCAAATACCCATAGCCGGTTATGATCGTCACGAACCCTACATCGATAAGGTTCGCCAGGGAGATCTTGGCGCACTTTTCGGTCGAGGGACCGCCGTGATGATGTTCGCCCTGACCTCGGGCACGACCAACCGACCCAAGACGATCCCGGTCACTCGCGAATCCCTCGAAAACTATCGAGCCGGCTGGACCATCTGGGGGATTCAGGCGTTCGACGCCCACCCGGGAATGCTCGACTCTGGATTGATGCCGATCCTGCAACTCGCCAGCGACTGGCGCGAGTCGTTCACGCCGGGCGGAATTCCGTGCGGAGCGATCACCGGGCTGACCGCCCAGATGCAGAACCCGCTGGTCCGGGTGACCTATTGCATGCCGCCTTCCGCATCCAAGATCAAGGATGTCGAATCGAAATATTACCTGGCGCTCCGGCTCTCGGTCTATCGCGACCTGGGGGCGACCATCGCCGCCAACCCCAGCACGATTCTCGCCATCGCCCGACTCGGTGATCGCGAAAAAAGTATCTTGATCCGCGATATCGCCGACGGAACGATCGACGAGAAGTGGACGATCCCCGACGAGGTTCGTCAGGCCATTCGATTCCGCTCGCGCTGGAAGCGGAAAGCAACGGCCCGTCGGCTCGAAGCGATCGTCGAGCGGACCGGCCGACTCCTGCCCAGGGATTACTGGCCCAACCTGCAGTTTCTGGCCAACTGGACGGGCGGAACGATGGGGGCCTACCTCCAGGGCTATCCCGAATACTTTGGCGATCGCCCGGTTCGCGACGTCGGCTTGATCGCCTCGGAAGGGCGATTCACGATTCCGATCGAGGATGGAACCCCCGCCGGGGTGCTCGACATCGCTCGCCACTACTTCGAGTTCATTCCCGAAGGGGACGAGGGGAAAGACAATCCCGAGGTCGTCGAGGCGGTCGACCTGGTCGAGGGCGGGCGTTACTTTGTGGTTCCGACCACGGCGGGCGGGCTCTACCGCTACATGATCCACGACCTGGTGCGGTGTGTCGGCTTCCACGGCAAGACCCCGCTCCTCGAATTCCTCAACAAGGGTGCGCATTTCTCCAGCCTGACGGGAGAAAAGCTCTCCGAGTATCAGGTCGTCGCCGCGGTCAACGCCGCGATGAAGGCTCAAGGGGTCAAGCTCCGGTCGTTCCTGGTTCTGCCAAGCTGGGGAGAACCGCCGTATTACAATCTCCTGGTCGAGGAGGGAGACCTTCCCGACGCCGGGGCACTCGAACGATTGACGGCCGAGGTCGAGGAGCAGCTTCGCCGCGTGAACCTCGAATACGAAAACAAACGCGAGACCCTCCGCCTCGGCGCGATCCGTCCATTCCGAATTCCCGTCGGGGGATGGGCCGATTTCCAGCGGAGGCGGCTGTCGCGAAGCGGGGGAACCGTCGAACAGTATAAACAGCCGTGCTTGCTTTCCGATCTCGAAGCGATCGACGGTTTCCGCCTTCCGGGTCTCCGGATCTCGGCTCACGCCTGATCCATCCGACGCGAACCGGGATTGTTGGATTCCGCCGATTCTGGTAATCGAACCGGATCGCAGGCACTTATACTGACTCGCGATGACCTTGATCCCCACAGAGGGGGAGACCCGATATGGTCCCGGCGATGGATCGCGTTAAGTCGAGGCTCGCACCGAGCCCCCGCTGGATTCTTGGGCTGTCGAGCCTGCTCTGGCTCAGCCTGTCCGGCTGCGCCGAGATCAAATCGCAGATCTTTGGCGATAGTCGGATCGGCGAACTGGGGCGTGTCGAAGAATCCAACGACATTTATGCCCAGAATCACCAGCCTCGGGTCTTGATGCCGAGCCCGAATTCGGTCAGTCAGCCCGGCGAGCCAATGCCCCCCGGCGCGATCCTGACCGAAGTGAAAGAAGCCGGCCCGGCGCTCTTGCCCGCCCAGGTCGATACAAACAATCCTTCGAGCGCAGTCGGTGTCTCGCTGCTCGGCCCACGGCCGGTTGATCCCAATTCGGGGGTCCAGCTTGCCTCGACGCGGTCGGGCGTCCCCGATGCCTCGCGAATTCTCGCCGCCGCGGAACGGAAGCCCGAGATCAAGCCGGAGACCCTGGTCGTCCAGGCCCGGACGGCTCTCGAAGCCATGACATGCTACGAGGTCTCGCTCCACCGTCAGGAACGGGTCAACGGCTCGTTGCTTCCGGAAGAGGATGTCGTGCTGGCGATCCGACGTACACCCCTGGCGGTTCGCCTCTCCTGGCCGGACGGACCGAACAAGGGACGTGAGGCACTCTACCGATCCGACGAACCAGGCGGCCAGATGCACATCAAGATGGCCAACCCGGCCTTGCCCCGGCTCTCGCTCAATCCCGAGAGCCCGATGGTCATGCGAAACAGCCGCCATCCCGTCACCGAGGCGGGCTTCGACTCGCTCATCGAAGGACTGGAAAACGGCGTGAACGCCAACGCGTTAACGTACACGGGAATCGAGACGCCCAAGGGGCTCGACCATCCCGCGCATTGTCTGACGCGGACCACTCCCTCGGGCGAGAACTGGCGAGTCTACCTCGACGTGGAAAACCATTTGCCGAGCCTCGTCCAGGCGGTCGATGCCCGTGGCGAGTTGCTCGAACGCTATCTCTTCCACGACATCAAGGCAAACCCGACCGAATTGACCGCGACCGACGCCTTCGACCCGATCGCTCGATGGGGACAACCACGCGGGCTGTTCAGCCGGATGACCCGGTCGTCGAATGAATTCGAGGCTGCGGCTCCGGCTGACTCGACGCCTCAGTAGCCTGCCATTCTGGCGAAGTCCGAGGCAGTCGCTCCCGATCCGGAAATCTCGTCACGATCGCCTGGAATTTTGCCATGACTCTGCTATGATTGAAGTTATGAAGCCGGGCGAGTCAAATGATCGCCCGGCTCATGCCGTCGGTCCCGAAATTGCGTACGTTTCTTTGTGGTACAACTTCTGCTCAATTTCGCCCCTGGTCCGTACAACAAGGTCATTCATGACCCTGGAACGACCGTTCTCGATTCTGGTCACCGATGACGATCCCGCGATGCGGGATACGTTTCGGGAGATCTTCGAACCGGTCGGATTCCGAACCTTCCTTGCCGGGGGGGGCGAGGAAGCCATCGAGATCGTCCACAGCCACGATGTTCACGTGGCCCTGATGGACATGCATCTGCCCAAGCTCTCGGGGCTGGAGACCATGGCGATCTTCCGCCAGATCAAGGGGATGTTTCCCATGATCTTGATCTCGGGCGATCAGGACGAAAGCCTGATGCGTCGGGCGCTCTCGGCCCAGGCCTTCAGCGTCCTGGCCAAACCGGTGAGCCGGAGCCAGGTGATTTACATCGTCGGGCGGGCTCTTGAGAAGTTCTATTGAGCCTCCGACGATGCGCGAATTCTTGCTTCGTCTTGGTCTGATCCTGCTGATTCCAGGATCATGCCTGGCGCATGACATCCCCAACGCGCGAGTTGACCGATCGATCCAGGCGATTCTCGAACCGGGACGACTGCGCGTCGACTATCAGGTCGGACTTTCCGAGCTGACGCTTACCCAGGACCTTCGCCAGATCATCGGCGAACTGCCGGGGGCGGATCGGCGAGGTTGGTTCGAGGAATATGGGCGGGTCACCGGCCCGCTCAATGCCAAAGGGCTGCTCGTCACCGTCAATGGCGAGGAAGTCGAACTTCGATCGGTTGGCTTCGATTTGCTCATCGAAGGGCATCCGATCTTTGTCTTTCACTTCGAGAGCACGATTGCCCCGAGCGGCCGCTTGACGATCAACGACACCAACTATCTTGCCAGCGAAGGAACCAGTCGACTGGCCCTCCGGCCGACAGGTGGTGTCCGGGTCGACGGCGATACCCTGCCGACGGACGTGACGGCCATTCCGATCAAGCCGGTCTGGCAGCTCGACAAGGACGAGGAGCGCCGGACCCGTCGGCTGACGGTGGATTTCGCCCTCACGCCAAGTTCCGGACCTCAGCCGACGGCGGAACCGGTCGCGATAACTCCCGCTTCCTCCAGCATTTCGGACAATCCGCTCTCGCGACTTCTCGATCGTGACGCCAGCCGTTCCGTGGCGCTGCTCTGGCTTGCCGCGTTCGTCCTGGGCGCCGCCCACGCGATCCAACCGGGGCATGGCAAGACGATTGTCCTGGCGTCGTCGCTCGGTCCTGGCTCGGGACCAGCCCGAGGCGCTCTGCTGGGCCTGCTCACGGCCATCGCTCACATGACCAGTGTCGGGCTGGTCGCGGCGGTTCTCTGGACGACCCGATCGATCCGCGAAGGCAGCATCCACCTGATCCTGGCCCATGTCACCGGCTTTATCATCGCCGGCATTGGCTTCTGGAAGATCGGCCGGCACCTGGCTGGGTACGGTGAACATTGTGAAGAGTTGTCACACGACCCGATCTCAACAACCAGCCGAGGAATCATCCCTCTGGCCCTGGCGGGAGGAGCCATCCCATGCTGGGAGGCGGTGGCCCTGGTCCTCGTCGCCGGCGCGATCGATCGTTTAGGTCTGGGTCTGGTTCTTCTGGGTGCCTTCAGCCTGGGAATGGCAACGGTCCTGGTCGGAGTCGGAGTTGCCGCGAGCCGGTTCCGCGCACGCTTCTCTCGATCCCAGCGAAGGCACATCTGGGAGCGTCGACTGGGGATTATCGGCGGCTTGATCCTGGGCTTGATCGGGCTCTCGCTGCTCCAGACCCGTTAGCTCGACACGTTCATCCCGATTATTCCCGAAGTAAGGCCGGGCTCAAACAAACCAGGCAACCTGGGCGACGCCTATCCTCACACGGATGGTGCAAAATGGATGGCCTGCCGAATCGATCCTGTCAGCAACCTCAAGGATCTTGACCCGCAATGTTCGTCCCACGATCCCTGGACCTCTATCACATCCTGGTTCCGCTCAAGAAGCCCATCCGTCATGCATCGTTCGAGCGAGCCACCTCGGACAACCTGGTCGTCCGGGTCACGCTGGCCGATGGCACGACGGGCTACGGCGAAGGAGTTCCTCGGTCCTACGTGACGGGCGAGACGATCGAAACGACCTTCGCCAGCCTGGAAGCGATCGACCTGCCCAGGCTCCTTGATGGAACCTCGACTCTGGCCGAGGTGGTACGCCGGCTTGAGGATTTCGCACTTCCCGAGACCCGGGAAGACCCGCGAGGCATGGCCGGTAACGCCGCCCGATGTGCCCTGGAACTGGCAATCCTCGATGCCTATTCCCGTCGCGAAGGACGATCGATCGGTGACGCGGTCCGGATGGTCGAGTCGGCTCAGCCGTTCTTGAACTCGAAGCCGTTACCTGTTCGCTACAGCGGGGCAATCACGGCGGAAACGGCAAAAAAAGAAGTCGTTTCCGCCTGGAAGATGTGGGTCTATGGCTTCCGGCAGACCAAGGTCAAGGTCGGGGTCGGTGGTCAGGACGATCCTGCGCGACTGGCTCGACTGCGCAAGGTTCTTGGTCGGCGGATGGACATCCGGATCGATGCGAATGAGTCGTGGAAAGCCGGTGAACTGGTGGAACGAGTCACGCCGCTCCGCCGGTTTCGACCCTCGGCGCTGGAGCAACCGGTGGCCCATTCGGAGGTCGATTGTCTGACGGAACTCCGCCCGAGGCTGGGGGTTCCGGTGATGCTCGACGAGTCGCTCTGCGGCTACCCCGACGCTGTCCGGGCGGTCGAGCGGCGGACGGCGGATATTCTCAACGTTCGGCTCTCGAAGTGCGGCGGAATCATTCCGTCGCTCCGGATCATGGCGTTGGCCACTCGGTCGGGATTGCAGGTTCAACTGGGTTGTCACCCGGGTGAGACCGGAATTCTGTCGGCCGCCGGTCGGCAGGTTGCTTGTCAGGTCGAGGGGATTCGCTACCTAGAAGGGTCGTATGATCGGCATGTCCTGGCGAGTAACCTGATCGCCGAGGACATCACGTTCCGCTATGGCGGTCGAGCCCGACCGCTCGCCGGACCCGGTCTGGGAGTGACCGTCGTGCCCGAGGCCCTGGAACGGATGACCGTCTTGCATCGCGAGGTCCGGTATGACGGATAATCAGCCCGAAATCGCCACCTGGACGGCCGGCGACGGATACCCGATCCACGTGGCTCGCTGGCCGACGATCGGGCCGCCTCGGGCTCGGGTCGTGGTTCTTCATGGCGTCCAGAGTCACGGCGGCTGGTATCACAACCTGGGGCGAACCCTGGCGGAGGCTGGTTTCGAGGCTCATTTCCCGGACCGTCGAGGCTCGGGAGCGAACCGGCTCGACCGGGGCGACACCCCGTCCATGGCTCGGCTCCTCGACGATGTCGCCGAGTACCTGGCTGAATGGAAGGCAAAGATTCCGGCCGCGCCGATCGCTCTGGTGGGGATCTCGTGGGGCGGGAAGCTTGCCGTGATCACCGCCGGCCGCCGCCCCGATCTGGTCGATGCACTGGCGTTGATCTGTCCCGGCCTGCATCCCCGGGTCGATGTCACGCGAGGAGAGCGGTTGCGGATTGCCCTGGCGTACTTCTTCCAGCCGAAGAAAACGTTCTCGATCCCGCTCAGCGATCCCGCGCTCTTCACCGCAAGCCACGCCGGGCAGGAATTCATCGCCAACGACCCGCTCGGACTTCGAGCGGCGACGGCCCGGTTGCTCGCCGCGAGCCGCTTCATCGATCGGGTGGTCAGGCGAATTCCACCGAAGGTTCACCAGCCCTGTCTGTTGATGCTCGCCGGTCAGGACCGAATCGTCGATAACGCGAAAACACTTGCCTATTTCGAGACGCTCGCCTCGACCCGGCGCGAGGTGATCAACTATCCCGAGGGACATCATACCTTCGAGTTCGACGCCGACCCCTCGCGTTACGCTCACGACCTGATCGACTGGATCGGCCGGGCCTTGAACCGAGGCTGAACCTCGACGCGGGCATTCGTGTCGATGCTGTTCGGCCATTTGCAGGGGATGGCGAACCCGAGGAGGTCCCCCATGGACCAGGACAAGAAACGCGAACTCCGACAGCTCAAGCGTGAGATCAAGCGAGCCGGCGGCAAGCACCGCCGCCGGCTCCTCAAGCAAGGGCTCGCGGAGCATCCCGAAGTGGCTCACGAAGATGAGCCTGATCTGGGGATCTTCCGGTCGTCCGTGCTGAACGGATTCGACCGGAAGCCCCGGCACGATCCCGAGATTGACCCGGAAACATAAGCATGCGATCAATCGTCACTTCTTCTTGATCGGCTCAAGCTCTTTCTTCGACGCCTTGAAGGCCGATTCGACCAGTTTCTCGGTCGTCTCGGACGTGAAACCCTCGACCACCGCGACATCGAGCCCGCGCCGTTCGACGGCGAACATCGTTCCACCGTGAGGACGACGGATGACGTCGGGGAATGCCTCGGGAGATTCGACTCCCGCACCCATCTTGGTTGTCTGGAAGCGGGTGTACTGGCGGGCGAAATCCTTCGCGTCCTCCTCGGTATCCCAGGTCGTCAGCCAGACGACTCCGAGCTTCCCGTCTTTCCCCTCGAAGACCGCGTAACGGTCGCCATCCCAGCCTGCGGCGATCGGCTTGCCGCCGTGCTTCCGGAGCAAAATCGCCAGTTGCATCTCGCCGATCACGTTCCGGCCGACTTCACTCCAACCC
>JAJYCH010000358.1 GCA_021778575.1 Planctomycetota bacterium | reverse complement strand
GGACCAGGCCGATCAGCCGATCGGCTTCCTCGACCGAGCTGTAATAGTCGGCCGTGCCATGCCCCTTCTGGTGGCCGACGTGGTCGACGTGGTCGAGGTGGATGAAGGTCAGGAGCGGCTTCTCCTGCTTGAGATAGGCGATGGCCTGCTCGGTGGTCTTGACCGGTGTCACTTCGGCCGGCCCTTTGGGGTTGTTGATGACGTCGACGGCCTGGCGTTCAAACAACCGGCCAAAGCCGTCCCAGTCGTGAAACACAGCGATCTTCGCGCTCGGGCGTTGCTCGCGGACGAGTCCGAAGATCGTCGGGAACATCTTGTCCGAACCCCTGGCCGTGGGCTGAATGGAGGCGTTCTCGGGAGTCCAATCGTTGCTGGTGACCCCGTGCTGCTCGGGTCCGGCGCCCATGATCATCGACGCCCAGTTCGAGCTGCTCGATGTCGGCATGACGCCTCGGGCGTGCATCGTCGACGCCCCTTGCTTGATCAAGCGGGTGAAGTTCGGCGTCTTCGGAGCCTTGGCGATCCCGTTGGGGCTCAGCCCATCGATCCCGATCACCACCACATGTTCCACGTCGGCCACCTGAGCGATCGCCAGCGAACTCGAAACGGCTCCGCCGACCAGCGCCAACATCAGAGTCAATGTGCATCGAATCATGTGGTTCTCTCCAATAGTTACCTTGGTGGCACCTCCTTCGACACGACGGTTATCCTGGCTGATGCGAACTCCGGCAAGCGTCGCGCGTGCTCGGAGCGGGATTTTCTCGAAAGGTTCTCGGGGCGTTCACGGATTCTGAAGTTGCTGTCCTGGTACGCGGTTTTTTGCTCGTTCGGGGCCGTTCGGTCGAAGGTCACCGACCCAATCGAGTGGGTTCGCCTCGGGTCGGTTAGCTGTCGGTCGATCACGGTTTCTCGATCATGAAATCGTCGAGCGGCTTCACCGCCGATCTCACGTTCTTGTCGAGGAATATCTGGAGCCCCTCGGCCTCGTCGCCCTCGAAGGTCTGGGTCTGGTCGTTGATGAACCGGAGGATCAGGCTTCGAGGCTCGGTCCCGGGGATCACGGTGATCACATTGTCGAAGTTGACGATGATATTGCCGATGCGGATCAGGGTCACGAGTCTGGGCTCCTCGAAGGAAAATCGTCGCAGTTGGGTTGGTCCAGGAGATTGGACCAGGAATCGAGTCGGGACGGCAACCCGGGTTGGCTGAGTGAACGGGTTCCGGAGGTCTGGCGAGGCGGTTAACTGATCGTTATCGGCAATCCATCGGGTCTGGCATTGTCTTTTTTTGAATCCCGGCTAAAAATGTGGACGCGCCGGGGCTTGGATTGGTCCCGTCGCGCCCCGGGATTTCGTCGGCAGGAGCACGAGGCTTCGTGGCCGGAAACCCCGGATGTTGGGTGGTTTCACCAAGGCTTGGCAAGGAGGCACACGCCGATGGCCCGATGGTTCCTCGATCGTTCCCCGCAACGAGGGATTCCCTCGGTCAGCCTCCGCCGGCTGCTGCCCGAGGCGCAGTTCGTGGGTTGTCATGACTGGCAAGTGTCCGGCTGCACGGCCGATACACGCAAGCTTGACCCTGGTCAGGTCTTCGTCGCCATTCGTGGTCAGCGGCGCGACGGGCACGAGTTCGTCGCCCGGGCGCTCGAACACGGAGCGGCCGGCGTGGTCGTTGAGCAGCCTTGCCCCGAGGCCGGGCGGCTCCAGGTTGTCGTCGCCGATAGCCGGTCGGCGCATTCGCGGATCAGCCAGGCACTCGCGGGCGATCCGGCCACTTGCGTCCGGGCCCTGGGCGTGACCGGTCGTCGCGGAAAAGGGGCCACGGCGCTGTTTCTCAAGGCGATTCTCGAAGCTGCCGGAGACTCGGTCGGAGTGATCGGTCAGTCGGGCTGGTCCGACGGTGTCTCGGACCGGCCGGCCGGTCCCGAATCGCCCGGTCCCGACGGATTCGCGAGCATGATGGCGGCGATGGTCGACCGCGGAACCGAGAACGCCATCCTCGAACTCGACGACCGGACGCTCGACCGCCGCGAGGTCGACGGCGTGACGTTCGAGGCGGCCGTCGTCACCAACCTGGGACCGGACGAGGGGGCGAACCGAGAAACGTTGATGGCTCGCCGCCGATCGTTTGCCCGGCTGGCGAAGCTGGTCGAGTCGGGGGGAGCGGTCATCATCAACGCCAACGAGGCCGAGGCCGATCCGCTGGGCTCGGTCAACCTGGCGGCTCGTCGGGTGACCTTCGGGATCGATCGTCTCGCCAACGTCTCGGCGGCGATCGAACGGCACGACCCGTCGGGCTCGACGTTCCGGCTCCGAGGTTTCAACCGGGAGGCGACGATCACCCTCCGGCTCGGTGGCGAGGAGCAAGTCAGCCACGCCGTCGCGGCCGCGGCGGTGGCCTGGTCGCGAGGGGTCGCCATCCGCGCGGTCGTCGATGGTCTGGAGTCGGTCTCGCGGCTTCCGGGTCGGCTCGAACCGGTGGTCGTCGAGGGACAGGAATTTTCGGTCTATGTGGACCAGGCGAAAACCGCTCAGGCGCTGTCGAGCGCGCTGAATTCGCTCCGTAACCTGGTCGTGGGACGGTTGATCTGCGTGATCGGCGCCGAGGGGGGCGGCCACCATGAGAGACTCCGCCGAGCCGCTCTGGGCCGAGCGGCCGAGACGGGTGCCGACCGGGTGATCCTGACCACGAACAATCCCCGAGGTGATGCCCCCGATCAGATCCTCGACGAGCTGATCGCCGGCCTCCGTCATCCCGGCCGAGCCCTGGTCGAGCCTGACCGGAGATCCGCCATCGCCCGGGCTCTGGCCGATGCCCAGCCCGGCGACGCCGTGCTGATCGCCGGCAAGGGCCGTCACACTTACCAGATCCTCAACGATCGGGTCTTCCCGTTCGACGATGCCGAGGTCGCCGCCGACTGGCTCCAGAAGAACCGGTCGGCCAGCCGCCGGAATTCTGCTTGAGCTTCCCGAGATTTTGGTCAGGGTTCGCCCACGACCCATGCTCGATTCATGCGAATCGGTCATGGGTCTTTTCTCGCGCTCCGAACCTTACCGGCGGGTCGTCGCCGTGACGGCCTGGCTCGACTCAGCCAGATCCTCGTGACGGAATTCGATCGTCTCAGGGCGGTAGCGGGGAAGCTGGACCCATCGCGATTCGTTTTCTTTTTGATCCAGCTTCGCGGCCATTGCTTGTGCCAGGTCGGTCGAGAAGATCGCGGCTCCGTGGTAGGTCAGGTGGATCGCGTCGTCGAGGACCGATTCGGGATATTCCGATCGTCGCCCGTCGATGATCGTGATGGCGGGATGGCGGCTCTGCACCTCGCGAACGAATCGGGCGTAGGTCTCCGACGTTCCGGATCGCTCGCCTTCCGCCTGGATCGCCGGGCAGACTGGCGTCAGGACCCAGAACACGGGAATCCGGCGCGACTCGGCTAGTTGCAGAAAGCGCTCCAGATATTCGCCGTTGAGCCGGTCGACCGTCAACTCTTCGGGATAAACCCAGTGCTGATGGCGCGGATCGATCTGGAAGAACCCGAACGGCCGGAGGATCAAGGCTCCTTGATTCCGGTTCAAGTTCCGGGTTCCAGCCCGGTTCCAATCGCGGTTCGAGATCGCCGAACCGTTCAGTCCGGCCAGGATCAACCGGCGGATCTCGAGTATCGAACGGATCGAGGTGAACTGCCTGGTCAGCAGGAACGAGCCCAGGAACGCCGGGTCGCGCTCGTTCCAGGCCATCTCGATCGCCTCGCCGGTGTCGAGAATATTCGCCCAGAGCGCGATCCGGCTCCGGCCGGAAATTATGAGTTGGGAAGGCAGAACATCGATCACCAGGGCCGAGGGTTTTGCTCCCGACTCCAGCGCTCGTCGGAGAAAGAAATAGGACGCCGGGAACTGCCCGCCCCCCATCCCGAGGTTGTAGACCGGCCGATGGAGCCGCGTTTCGAGGATCGTGGGAATCACCCCCTGGGCGACCAGGCTATCGCCAAAACAGAGGATTTCGGCACGAGTTGCCTGATGACGCGATTCTCGCCCCTGGAATCGCCACTGGTTTTCGATCGGCAGCCGAAAATCAAGCTCGTGACGCGACAGACCTGCTTCGACCATCGCGATCAGGACGACCATGCCCAGAAAACCCAGCGGCGCGGCCCGCAACCAGTTCGGCAACGCGCGCGGAGTCATCATGGAAATCCTCGGACCGATGGGGAATTTCACGCCTGAACTCAAATCAAACCGTTCTTACCAAGGACCGGCATGAAGGTCGAGACCGATTCATGCCGAACGATTTCGAGACGGGTCTACCTCTTGATTTTGGCACGAAGCTGATGGAACTTTCTCGGTCCCACGCTCCGCGTGGAAATGGCGTCCTCGACGCTCCGCGTCGGCCTTTTCGATTCGCCGACGGCATTCCCACGGAGGTCCGTGGGAACGAGATTTTCGACTTCGAGACTGCGTTCGGCCTTACTTTGATCCTCGAGCCTTTGGTTTCGCCGGCTTGACCACTCCTGCCTTGGTGACGATTTTCCAGCCCGGCGATTCTTCGGCGGTTTCGACGACGAGATCGTCGTCGGACTCGCTCTTGATGGCATTCTGGTACGAGACGGCGGCCTTGACGAGAAAGGCGTCGAAGGCGTCGGTCTCGACCTCTTCGAGCGAGTGACAGGTGATCACGACCTCCTGAAAGAGCCCCTTGGGCTCGCCGATGGCGATCCGTTCGGCGTCGCTGAGGACCGGCTTTCGGGCCTGGTGGAACGGCACGAGCTTGAGCTGGCTGACCAGGTTTTCGAGCTTGAACGCGTTGCGCTTGACGGTGAAACGGAGCGTCAAGATCCACTCGTGGCCGGTCTGGGCCTGAAGAAACGGGAGATCTTCGGCGTTGAGACCAGGAAGCTTGACGACGGCACGCTCGGACCAGTTCAAGGCCGGGAAACCACCGATCTGTTCGAGTCGGTCGGCGACTTTTTCGAGGATCTGACCGTTCCAGCGGGCGGGCTTGCCGGATCGGCCGACGCGGTCGATCGTGTGCCAGCGTCGCCCGTCGATTTCCCACGGAGACTTGGCGTCGCTCGAACCTTCTTTTTCCTTGGCGGCCTTGGCCTCGTCGAGGATCTTCCGGGCGGCGGCCTTTGGGTCGAACCGGGGACGTTCCTCGAACGGGCCGGCGGCGATCACCCCCTTCAGGATCGCGCCGGTGAGCGAACCGGCGGCCTTCGCGATGGCTTCGGGCGGTCCGACCGCGACGACCGAACCCCCCCGTTCGCCGGCCTCCGGACCGATGTCGAGCAGCCAGTCGGCAGTCTTGATCACTTCGAGATTGTGCTCGATGATGACCACCGTGTTCCCCAGGTCGGCCAGCCGATGGACCACTCCCAGAAGCTTCCGGACGTCGTCGAGGTGCAGGCCGGTGGTGGGTTCGTCGAGGATGTAAAGGGTCCGCCCGGTGTCGGGTCGAGCCAGTTCGGCCGCGAGCTTGACACGCTGGGCTTCGCCGCCGGAGAGGGTCGGCGCCGACTGGCCGAGCGGCAGATAGCCCAGGCCGACGTCGTGCAAGGTCTGCATGATCTTGCGGATCTTGGGAACGCTGGTGAACAACTCCAGCGCGGCGTCGACGTTCATGTTCAGGACATCGGCGATCGTCTTCCCCCGGAAC